>CADCVT010000148.1 GCA_902806215.1 uncultured Solirubrobacteraceae bacterium
CGACAACGAGCGCCTGCTCGCCGAGCGCTTCCCCGCCGACTACATCTGCGAGGCGCTCGACCAGACCCGCGGGTGGTTCTACTCCCTGCTGGCCGTCTCGACCATGCTCTTCGACCGCGCGCCGTACCAGCACGTCGTGTGCCCGGGGCTCATCCTCGACGAGGGCGGCCACAAGCTGTCCAAGTCGCTGGGGAACATCGTCGACCCGTGGGGCGTGCTGAACGCGCACGGCGCGGACGCGTTTCGCTGGTACTACTTCACCTCCAAGCAGCCGTGGGACGGCTATCGCTTCTCGATGGAGGCGGTCGGCGAGGGCGTGCGGCTGTTCCTACGACAGCTGTGGAACACGTACAGCTTCTACGTCCTCTACGCGAACACGAACGGCGTCGACCCGGCGGTCGAGGCCGAGTCCGCGACCGAGCTCGACCGGTGGATCCTCTCGCGCCTCGCCGCGGTCACCGACACCGTCACCGAGCGGCTCGAGGACTTCGACGCGACGAACGGCGGCCGCGCGATCGCGGAGTTCGTCGAGGAGCTGTCGAACTGGTACGTCCGTGCGTCGCGCCGGCGCTTCTGGGACGGCGACCCGGCCGCGTTCGCGACGCTGCGGCGCTGCCTCGTGCAGGTCTCGCAGCTGCTCGCGCCGTTCACGCCGTTCATCGCCGACGAGATGTACGAGAACCTCGCCGGCGGCGAGCCCAGCGTCCACCTGTGCGACTGGCCGCAGCCGGGCGTGCGCGACGTCGAGCTTGAGGAGGCGATGGCGGTCGCCCGCGAGGCGGTCGGCCTCGGCCTCGCCGCGCGCGGCGCGTCGAAGGTCAAGATCCGCCAGCCGCTGCGCGAGGCCGTCGTCGTCGCGGCCGGCCGGGAGCGCGACGCGATCGACCGCCTGTCGGACCTCGTCCGCGACGAGCTGAACGTCAAGGAGCTGCGGTTCGTCGAGCGCGCCGACGAGCTCGGCTCGTACGAGATCAAGCCGAACTACCGCTCGCTCGGGCCGCGCTTCGGCAAGGCGATGCCGCAGGTCGCCGACGCGGTCGCCGCGCTCGACCCCGCGCACGTCGCCGAGGCGATGCGCGAGGGACGCACGCTCGGCGTGAACGTCGCCGGGCAGGAGCACGAGCTGACGGGCGACGACCTGCTCCTGCGGCTCCAGCCGCTCGACGGCTACCACGTCGAGCGCGAGGCGGCGCACGCGGTCGCGCTCGACCTGAACGTCGACGCCGAGCTGCGGCGCGAGATGCTCGCCCGCGAGATCGTGCGCGCCGTGCAGAACGCGCGCAAGGCCGGCGGGCTCGAGGTGAGCGACCGGATCGCGCTGACGCTCGCCGGCGACGACGAGCTGCTCGCCGCCGCGCGCGAGCACGAGGGCTACGTCGCGGGGGAGACGCTCGCAACCGCGGTCTCCTACGAGGGCAACGGCGCGGGCGAGCCGGCAACGATCGAAGGCCTCGAGCTGCGCATCGCGGTGACCCGGTCATGAGGCCGAACCGCAGGCTCGTGCTGATCGCGGTGGCGGTTGCGGCGGTCGCGGGTGCGCTCGTCGCGCTGCTGACCGCGCCGAAGGAGGCCGACGCGCAGACCACGCGCGTCGTCGCCCGCGGGTTGACCGTGCCGTGGGAGCTCGCGTTCCTGCCGGACGGCCGGGCGCTCGTGACCGAGCGCGGCGGCCGCGTGCTCGTGCTCGCGCGCGGGATGCGCACGCGCCGGTCGGCGGGACGCATCGCGACCCGGGCCTCCGGCGAGGGCGGGCTGCTCGGGATCACGCTCGACCCGGGCTTCGCGCGCAACCGGCTCGTCTACGCGTACCGGACGCTCGGCAACGACAACCAGGTCGTCCGTGCGCGCTTCTCCGGCAACCGGCTGCGCGACGCCCGCGTGATCGTGCGCGGCATCCGCGCGGCGGTGGTCCACAACGGCGGGCGCATCACGTTCGGCCCCGACGGCGCGCTGTACATCGGCACGGGCGACTCCGGGCCCGGTGGGCTCGCGCAGACGGCCGACTCGCTCAACGGCAAGATCCTGCGGCTCTCCGGCGACGCGGCGCGTGGCGACGGCGGGCGCCCGGAGACGGTGTCGTCCGGGCACCGCAACGTGCAGGGGCTGGCGTGGCAGCCGGGGACGAACCGGCTGTTCGCGACCGAGATGGGCGAGACCGACCGCGACGAGGTCAACGCGATCACCGAGGGAGCGAACTACGGCTGGCCGCTCGCGCGAGGCGACGACCGCGGCGAGGACGGCTCGTTCGCAACCCCGGCGTGGGACACCGGCAGCGGCAACGTCGCGCCGTCGGGCGCGACGTTCGTCACCGGCCGCAACGCGTGGAACGGCGACCTCGTGTTCGGGACGCTCCGCGGCAGGCACCTCCACCGCCTGTCGTTCGACGGCGACCGGGTGACGGGGAGCTTCGTGTCGTTGGCTGGTCGCTTCGGGCGGATCCGCACCGTCGTGCAGGGCCCCGACGGCCGGCTCTACCTGCTGACCTCGAACCGCGACGGCCGGGGCAACCCCGTCCGTGGCGACGACCGCATCGTGCGGGTGACGCCTCCTTCGCGCTGAGCTCCGCGCGCTCTCGGTCTGCCGGGCCGTCTTGTGGCCCGACAACAGCGACGGGTCAGGGCAGCGGGTTGTGGAAGCGATCTGGCGCTCCTCCCGAGCTCGCCTCAGGACGCGGTTAGCCGCCGGTGGAGCTTCCCCGGGGTCGGAGTGGTCGAGGTGCCTGCTCTTCTCCCGTCTAGCTCCGGCTAGCGCCAGTGCTAGCAACGGCTAGACGAGAGAGGTTCGAAGGCCCTGATCTCGGATTTGTAAGCGCACGCTTACACCTGGTGTAAGCCCCCGCTTACAAACGGCAGCCGAGACACCTCGATCCCGGGGGAACGCCGCCGGCGGCTAGCCGCGTTCTGAGGCGAGGCCGGAAGGAGCGCCAGATCGCTTCCAGAACCTGCTGCCCTGACCCGTCGCTGTTGTCGGACCCCGCCTACGGCCGAAGCCACCGCGAGCGAGCGGAGCTCCAACTCAGATGATGTGGACGGGCGTGCCGATCGGCATGAGGCGCGCGAGCCGCTTGATGTCGGCGTTGCGCACGCGGATGCAGCCGTGCGACACGCGGCCGGGGAGCAGGGCGGGCTTGTCGGTGCCGTGGATGCCGATGACGCCGCCGCCGGGCCAGTCGGAGAGGACGCTGTAGGCGCTGGTGCCGAAGGCCCAGGGGCCGTAGGCGCCGCCGCCGCCGCGCAGGCGCTCGCGGATGTAGAAGCGCCCGGCGGGGGTGGGGGTCGACGGGGCGCCGACGCCGACGGGTGCGGTCCAGATCGCCTTGTCGTTCTTGAAGAGGGTGGCGTGTGCGGTCTGGCGGTTGACGACGAGCTGGGTGTCGACGACCTGCAGGGCGCTCAGCGCGGAGCGGCGGACCCAGCCGGTACGGCCGTTCGGCCGGCCGGGGATGCGGATCCGCAGCCACGAGGCCTTGCCGACCGTGCGGCTCGCGAGGACGAGGTAGACCTCGGCGCGGCGGTCCTCGGTCCAGAAGGAGAGCCGGGCGA
>CADCVT010000149.1 GCA_902806215.1 uncultured Solirubrobacteraceae bacterium
GCCGCGAGCGCCAGCGCGCCGACCGGTACCGACGCCGCCGCGACGGCGAGGGCGGCGGCCAGGCGTGGCGCGTCCGCGCCGGGCTCGGCCCGCAGGCGCAGGCCGGCCTCGATCGACCAGAACGCCAGCTCGGCCATGACGAGCAGCGCCGCGGCGTAGAGCGGCGCCGGCAGCGCCCGGTCGCCGTCGGGGACGACGAAGAGCGCGCCGAGGATCACGACGACGAGCGCGATCGGCTGCCAGCTCCCCGACGCGAGCGCCGCGACAAGCAGGACCAGCGCGAGTCCCGCTGCGGCGAGCCCCGCGCCGCGGTCGCCGGTGTCGAGCCCTGTGAGGAGCCCGAGCGCTGCGCAGAGGGCGAGCGCCCCGCCTGCGGTCGCTAGGCGCGAGGAGCCGGGCGGGCGTGACGCCGGTACGTGATCACCTCCTCGACGGCGAGCTCGAGGCTCGCGTGCGGGTGCTGCCAAACGCCGACGGGCACGCCGAGTGCCTCGAACCGCGCGCGCAGCGCGTCGCGGTGCAGCCGCCACAGCCGGAACGCCGGGTCGGCCTCGGCTTCGTCACCGAGCGGCGTGTGCGCGAGCGGCGAGACCTCGAGCACGGCGAGGTCGTAGCCGCGGGCGCGCAGGTCGAGCATCGCGGCGATGCCGCGCGGGTCGAGCAGCGGGCTGAGCCCGAGGACGAGCGCACCGGCGGGCAGCAGCCGCCGCGGGAGATGGTCGACCTCGCGGGCCCGGGTGCTCGGGCGCACCGCGCTCGAGAGCAGCGCGTCGACGATGCGGTACTGCTGCCGGACGCCGAGGCCCGGCGTCAGCCACTCCAGCGCGCCGCCGAAGCTCACGAGCGCGACGCGATCACGGCGGGCGAGGTACGCCGTCGCCAGGGCGGACGCGGCGCGGACCGCGGCGTCGAGCGTTCCCTCGCCCTCGTGCTCGGCGTGGGCGAAGGTGTCGAGGAACAGCACCACGTCGGCGCTGTGCTCAGGGTGGTGGACGTTGACGTACGGCGTGCGGCGGCGCGCGGTCGCGCGCCAGTTGATGCTCGCCGCGCGATCGCCGGGCACGAGCGGGCGCAGGTCGGCGAACTCGATGCCCTCGCCGCGCTCGCGCGAGACCTGGCTGCCGAGCACGGGCCGCGTCCGCAGCGGCGCCACGAGGCGCCGCAGGCGGTCGACCTGCGGGTACGCGCGCAGCTCGCGCTCGGTGCCGAGCCGGCCCTCGATCGCGAAGACGCCGAGGCGATCGCGGGCGCGCACCATCGCCGGCCCGGCCCGCAGGACGCCCCAGCGCGTGACCTCGAGCTCGAAGCGCACCTCGCGGCGCTCGCCGGGCTCGAGCCAGAACGCGCGCGGGACCGGATCGCCGCGCAGGCGCGCCGACGCCGGCAGGTGCAGCTCGACCCGGGCTCCGCCGCCGCGGTCGCGCACGGCGGCGACCGCGCCGACGCGCTCGCCCTCGAGCACCCGCTCGCGTTCGAGGTGGACGTCGCCCTCGATCGCCGGCGGCGACCCCCACGCGAGGCTCAGCCCGACGAACAGGACGAACGGGACGGCCAGTGCGGCGAGCTCGGGCCGGCCCGCGGCGAGCGCGCAGACGAGCGCCAGCACCGCGACGGCCGCGTAGGCCTGCAGCCGCGGCGAGGCCGACCGGAACATCGCCTACCGCGCGCGGGCCGGCGGGACCGGGCAGCTCTCGAGGCAGTCGCGCACGACGTCCTCGGCCTGCACGCGCTGGATCCACAGCTCCGGGCGCAGCGCGATCCGGTGGGCGAGCGCGGGAACCGCGACGCGCTTGACGTCGTCGGGGGTCACGTAGTCGCGGCTGGCCAGCGCGGCACGGGCGCGGGCGAGCTTGAGCAGCGCGAGCGTGCCGCGGGGGCTGGCGCCGACCTGCACCTGCGCGCTGACCCTCGTCGCGCCGACGAGGTCGACGGCGTAGGCCAGGATCCCCGGGTCGGCGTGGACCTGCTCGACGGCCTCCTGCATCCCGAGCAGCTCCTCGCGCCCGATGACCTGTCGCAGCTCGACCTCGTCCTGGCCGCGCTGCAGGCGCCGCGACAGCAGCTCGAGCTCGGCGGCGCGGTCGGGATAGCCGACACGGACGCGCAGCAGGAAGCGGTCGAGCTGCGCCTCGGGCAGCGGGTAGGTGCCCTCGTACTCGATCGGGTTCTGGGTCGCGAGCACGAGGAACGGCCGCTCGAGCGGACGGGTGCCGTCCTCGCTGGTGACCTGGCGCTCCTGCATCGCCTCGAGCAGCGCCGCCTGGGTCTTCGGCGGGGCGCGGTTGATCTCGTCGCCGAGGAGGATGTGCGTGAAGATCGGCCCGGGCTGGAAGCGCAGGCTGTCGGTCTTCTGGTCGTAGATCGCCGACCCGGTCACGTCGGACGGCATGAGGTCGGGCGTGAACTGCACGCGCGCGAACCGCAGGCCGGTCACCGCGGCGAACGAGCGCGCCATGAGCGTCTTGGCGAGTCCGGGGTTGTCCTCGATGAGCACGTGGCCGTCGGCGAGCAGGCCGAGGAGGACGAGCTCGAGCACGTCGCGCTTGCCCACGACCGCGCGCTCGACCTCGTCGAGGATGGCGCCGGCCCAGTCGGCGAACTCCGAGCTCACACGGCCTCCAGCGTGTCGAGGACGGCCGCGAGGCGGCGCGGCTGGATGCCGGGACCGGTCGGATCGGGCGGCGGGGGACGGTCGGGGCGCACGAGCTCCCAGACGTCCGGGCCGAGCAGTCGTTCGGCCTCGGCGGGGTGCCGGTCGAGCCGCAGTCCTCGCCGGGCCAGGCGCGCGACCGCGATCTCGATCAGGACGGGGCGCAGGCGCCCGTGGGTGTCGCCGGCGTTCGTGCCGGCCCAGCCGACGATGTGCTCGAGCCGGACGAGCTGCGACGGCCAGGTCTCGTCGCTGTCGCGCTGTCGCCTCAGGAGGCTGCGCTCGAACACCGGCTCGCCGGCGGGCAGCCGCCGCGTGAGCGCGGCGACGAGCAGGGCGGCGCCCAGCGCGCTGACGGCGACGAGCGCCGTCTCCACGCTCAGCTCCACGATGCTCCGGACTCCCTCACAGCGGCACGACGATAACCAAGCGGTCGGCGAAGGTACGCTGGGCGGCGGCGATGCGCGGCGCGGGACCTCGAACTGCTCTCGTGCTGGTCGCGCTGACGATCCTCGTCAGCATCGTCGCCTTCGCGGGCAGCGAGCCGATCGGCGAGACCGAGGCGCCGCCGCCGGTTCCGCAGGCCCAGCAGCAGCTCCCGGACGTGCCGGATCCCGTCCCCGACGTCGAGCCGCCGCCGGCCGAGCAGCCCGAGCCCGAGCAGGAGCCCGCGAGCTCATCCGGGACGCCGGACTGGCTGCGGTGGCTGGGGCTGCTCCTGCTCGCCGTGGCGGCCGCGCTCGTCGCGCGCGCCGTGCGGCGACGGCTCCGCGACGGCGGGAGGAGGCGTCCGCGCAGGCCCCGGGTGCCCTCGGCGGTCGAGGAGGAGCCCGAGCCCGAGGAGGACGTCGCCCGGCGCGCGATCGACGCCGCGCTCGTCCCGCTGCGCGAGCCGGTCGACGCCCGCGAGGCCGTCATCGAGGCGTACGTGCGGATGGAGCGCGTGCTCGCCGAGCGCGCGCTCGAGCGGCAGGCGCCCGAGGCGCCGCGCGAGTACCTGGACCGGGTCCTGCGCGAGCAGGGGATGCCCGAGCGGTCGCTGACGGCGCTGACCGAGCTGTTCGAGGAGGCGCGGTTCAGCCGCCATCCCGTGCCCGACGAGGCGCCCGCCCACGCGCGGGCAGAGCTCGAGCACGCCCGCGAGGTCTTGGGCGTCAGCGCGACCCCGTGACCGCCGCTTCGGCGACCTCGTCGAACGTCTCGGCGAGCTGACCGGCGAGCGCGGGCCACGAGAAGCGCTCGCGCGCGTCGTCGCGGGCGGCCTGGCCCCGGCGCTCGCGCTCGGCGTCGGCGTCGATCGCCTCGGCCAGCGCGGCGGCGAGCGCCTCGCGGTCGTCGGGCTCGACGAGCCAGCCGGTCGGGGCCGGCGGGGACGGGTTCACGATCTCGGTCGGACCGTAGCGGTCGACGGCGATCGGCGGGACAGCGCACGCCATCGCCTCGACCAGCACCTGCCCGAACTGCTCGCGCACGGAGGCCAGCGCGAGGACGTCCGACGCCGACAGGAACTCGGGCAGCACGTCGTGGTCGTGCCAGCCGGCGAGGTGGACGTCGGGCGCGCCCACGCGTGCGATCGCGTCGCGCGGATGCTCGCCCTCGTGCTCGCCCGGGTGCCCGCCGACGATGACGAGCGCCGCACGGCGGCCGACGCGCTCGCGCGCCTGGGCGAACGCCTCGATCAGCAGCGGGATCCGCTTGACCGCGGTGAACCGGCTCACGCTGAGCACGACCGCGGCGCCGTCGAGGTCGTCGCCGACGCGCTCGCGCCAGAAGGCGGGCCGGTCGAGCTCGCGCCGGTGAAACGCGCCTGGGTCGAAGCCGTTGGGGAGCACGACGCAGCGGTCGGGGTCGACGCCGAGCATCGCCTCCGCCCGCTCGATCTGCGTCTGCGAGAGCACGACGAGCCGCTCGCAGCGCTGCGCCCAGCGGGTCATCCGCGCCGCCCAGTCCGCCGCGTACGTCCAGCCCTCCGGCGCCCCCTCGGCGATCTCCTCGAGCATCAGCAGCTCGGTCCCGTGCAGGTGGGCGACCACCGGCACGCTGGGCGCGACCCGTGCGGCGGCCTCGTGCAGCGGGGTGAGGTGATGCAGGTGCAGGACGTCGGCGTCCCGGGCGGCGGCGCGCAGGAGCGCGCGGCCCCAGGTGCCGACCTGGCGCTCGAACGCCGCCTCGTCGAGGCTCGCGAACACCGGGTCAGGGGCGTCGGGCCGGTCCTCGTAGGAGGGATGCATCGGCACGCCGGGCGCGTCGAAGTCGACCACCTGCGGGTCGAGCCCGCGGTAGAAGCGCCGCGCGTCTCCGTGCCCCTGCTTCGATCCCGAGAGGATCGTGACGTCCCACCCGTGGGCGGGCAGCTCGCGTCCGAGCGACCGCGCCACGTGCGACGAGCCCCCGCGCGGGAAGAAGATCAATCCGCTGAGGACGCGAGGACGGGACATCAGGATGTTTCTACCCGGTGAACGCGCCGTGCGTGTCCGGGCTCACACCGCGAAGTGGTCCGCCGGGGCGGTCAGCGGGGGAGGAACGCGAGCGCCGTCGCGACCGTGCGGCCGCCGGCGAGGACGATCCCGTGGTCCTCGCGCGGGACGTTGCGCAGGCGCCCGCCGCAGACCAGCGAGGTCGAACCGCCGCCGTCGAGGTTGAGCGCGTCGGTCGCACCGAGCGCCACCAGTGCCTCGCCGAGCTCGGCGAGCGACAGACCGGACTCGTCGTCGGCGCGCCCGTCGCAGGCCACCGCCAGCAGCCGCCCGCGGGGTGCCAGCGCGAGCGCGGCGCGCGGATAGCGGCCCGCGGTGATGTCCGAGTCGAACTGCCCGGAGCCGGCGGAGAAGCCCTCCACGTCGCCGTCGCCGACCACCTCGCCGCCGCGGACGAGCAGCGGCCCTGCCTGGAGGAGGTCGCCGGCCGGATCGGCGGGGAGGTCGGGGCGCCGCGCGATCTCGACCGTGCCGCCGGACGCGTGCACGCACGCGCGGACCGAGCCCCACGGCGCGTCGAACGGGACGGTGCGGCGGCGGATGCCGCCGGTGCGCAGCTCGCCCAGCGGCACGAGGTCGCGCGCGCCGCCGCGGACGAAGAACCCGCCGACGATCGCCTCGTCGATGCCCTCGCTCGCGCACCACGCCTCGACCGGCGCCTTGATCCGGGCGACGCGGACCTGCGCGCGGCTGAGCCGGTACGCGGCGACGTGCACGGTCGTGCGAGCGCCGTCGGCCAGCGTCAGCCGGTGGCTCTCGAGGTGCTTCGGTGCGCGGTCGCGGGCCGGTGCCCGCTGCGGGCGTGACATCTCGGCCAGGATGGTCGGCCGGAAGGACGGATCCTGTTACCGGGTTGGTACGTGACGGTGGCAGTGGTCGTGCTTGACCACATAGCGCTTGCCACGCACCTCGACCTCGTGGCGGTGCTCGTGGCAGCGCGGCGGGTCGCCGCGGCCGCGGTGGCGGTGCCCGTGGAGGTCCTCGCGCCGCTTGCGCACCCGCTCGGCCCGCGCGCGCTTGCGAGCGCGGATCCGCTTCTCGGCCTGCGCGCGGCGGCGGCGCGCCTCGGGCCCGCTCGTCTTCGGCTTCATCGCGAACAGCGACGCGTAGCCGACGAGGTAGATCCGCTCGCCGTCGGAGATCGCGGGGTTGAACGCGCCCTTGTTCGTGTTCCACACGGGCTGGCCCGTCCGCGCGCCGAACGCGTACGTGCGCTTGCCGAGGTTCGACACGAAGACGAGGTCGCCGATCACCTGCGGGCCGCCGCTGATCCGCGCCGTCGTCTTGCGCGACCAGCGCGTGCCGCCCGTGCGGGCGTCGAGGGCGTAGAAGCGCTTGTCGTAGGAGCCGACGTAGACGGTCGAGTAAGCGACGGCCGGCGAGGAGTAGACGAACCCTCCGGTCTTCTTGCGCCACGCGAGCTTGCCGTCGCGGGTGGCGTACGAGTACACGCTGCCGTCGGTGTTGCCGACGTAGACGCGCCCGTAGGCCACGGCGGGCGTCGAGTAGAAGTTGCCCGAGCTCAGGCCGAAGCGCGCGCCGCTCGTCCCGGTGGTCCACAGCTTGCGCCCGTTCGTCGCGTCGATCGCGTGGAAGCGCCCGTCGTAGTCGCCGAAGAAGAGCCGCCCGCGGTCGAGCGCCAGCGCCGCCTTGACCGCGCCGCCCGCCCGGTACTTCCACAGGACCCGGCCGTCGCTCGCGCGCATGCCGTAGACCGAGCCGTCCTCGGCGCCGAAGTAGAGCTTGCCGCGGCTGACGACCGGCGAGCTCTCCGAGCGGCTGGCCAGCTTGCGCGACCACTTCGTTCGCCCGGTCGCGGCCTCGACGGCCACGACGCGGCCGGCCCTCTTGCCCTTGAAGCGCTCGAGGATCGTGGCGTACACGGTCCCGTTGGCGTAGGCCGGCGACGACGCGGCGAGGTAGCCGAGCTTGCGCTTCCACCGGACCTCGCCGGTCCGGCGGCTGATGCCGTAGAGCGCGGCGTTGTTCTTCAGCAGGAAGAGCTGGCGCCGACCTGCGGCGGGCGGGAACTCGAGCAGGACCGACCCGCGGACCGACCACAGGAACGTGTACGGCGGCCGCAGCGACCGCTTCAGCGGGAGGAACCGGGTGCGCTGGTTCGTCAGGCCGTAGGTCGGCCAGGCGAAGAAGTCGGAGTGCGGCTTGCCTGTGCGCTCGGCCGGCGGCGCGTCCGGGGCCTCCTCGGCCTGGAACTCCACCTCGGGGTTCGACACGTCGCCCGGCTCCTTGGAGACGATGGCGAAGCCGATCCCGGCGGCGCAGGACACGAGCGCCACAAGCGCGAGCGCGAGCAGCCGCCTCCTGCGGCGTCGGCGCGCGAACATGCCGGGCAATGGTACTGACGCCCCCCGAGACCGCGGCCGCCCGGCTGCGCGCCGCATCGCCCGTGATCGACGCCCTCGGCGACGCCTGGATCGTGGGCGGAGCGGTCCGCGACGCGATGCTCGGGCTGCCCGCGGGCAAGGACCTCGACGTCGTCGATCCGGTCGACGGCGTGGCGCGCGCACGGGAGCTTCACCGCCTCCTCGGCGGCGTCCTGACGGTCCACGACCGCTTCGGGACGGCGACCGTCACCGTCGACGGCTGGAGCGTCGACGTCGCCACCGCCCGCGCCGAGCGCTACCCGCGCCCCGGCGCGCTGCCCGAGGTGAGCGTCCCCGCGCCGCTGACCGAGGACCTCGTGCGGCGCGACTTCACCGTCAACGCGATCGCGCTGCGACCTGACGGCGAGGTGCTGGCGTTCCCGGGCGCGCTCGACGACCTGCTGACGCGCCGCCTGACCGTCCTGCACCCGAGCAGCTTCCGCGACGACCCGACGCGTCTGTACCGGCTGGCGCGCTACGAGGCGCGGCTCGGCTTCGGCGTCGACCACGAGACCGAGGGACTCGCCCGCGAGGCGTTCGCCGCGGGCGCGCCGGCCACGGCGGGCGCGGCGCGGATCGGCAACGAGGTGCTGCTCCTGCTGGCCGAGGAGCCCGAGGTCGCGATCCGCGGGCTCGAGCTGCTGCGGTCGCTCGGCGCCGACGGGCTCGAGGTCGACCGCGAGCTGCTGCGCCGGGCGGGCGCGCTGCTGCCGGACGGGTTGCCGCACGGGCCGCTCCTGCTCGCCGCGGTGTGCGGCGGCGTCCCGGACGGCTGGCACGTCGAGAACCCGGGCCCGGTGCTCGACGCGGCCCGGGATCCGGCCGGGCTGGCGGCGGAGATGAGAGCGGCGGTGAAGCCATCAGACCTCCACCGAGTGCTGAGGGGCCGCACCGCCGAGGCGGCCGCGCTCGCGGGAGCCCACGGAGCCGAGCCGCAGGCTCGTTCGTGGTTCGACGACATCCGCCACGTGAAGCTCGAGATCCGAGGAGAGGACCTTGTCGCTGCGGGGATCCCACCCGGCCCAGAGATCGGGGCAAAGCTCGAGGAGGCACTCCGCAAGCGCCTCGACGAGGGAATCTCCGGACGCGACGCGGAGCTCGCGGCCGCGCTGGCCCACGTCCCCCGGTGAAACAGAAGGGGTCAGACCCCCTTACGCGGTTTTGCAGGGCGTTCGGGCTTCGCGTCCACGTTTGACGTAGTGAGCGGGGTCAGACCCCCTTACGGGGCTACGGCTCTTCCTCCGCGGTTGTTCGTCTTGCGACTAGCCTCGGACGGAGCATGAGCGCCCCGGCATCGATCGAGCTCGAGCAGCCCTTCGCGTGGGACGGCGACCACGTCGCCGTCGATCTCGGCGGCGGCGCGCGCGGCCTCTTCACGACCCGGCGCGGTGGGGTCTCCGAGCCGCCGTACGACTCGCTGAACCTCGGGCGCTTCACCGACGACGACCCTGCGGCGGTCCAGCGCAACTGGCAGGTCCTCCACGGCCTCGTCGGCGGGGAACGGCTCATGCTCGCCGCGGAGCAGGTCCATGGCATCACCGTCACGCGCTTTCGCGACGAGCGCGACGAGCGCCCGGCGCACGCCGATGGGCAGGCGACGGCGTACGAACCGTCGATGGCGATCGTGCTCACCGCCGACTGCCTGCCGGTCCTGCTCGCCGCCGACGGCGCGGTCGCCGCGATCCACGCCGGGTGGCGCGGCCTCGCCGGAGGCGTCCTCGAGGAGGGCGTCGCCGCCCTGCACGACCTCGGCGCGACCGGCCCGGTCGTCGCCGCGATCGGGCCCGGGGCGTGCGGGCGCTGCTACGAGGTCGGCGACGAGGTGCGCGAGGCGTTCGGCCTCGAAGCCGCCGGAGGCCCGGCTCCCATCGACCTCAAGGCGATCGCCCGCGACAAGCTGGCCGGCGCGACCGTCCACGACGTCGGCCTGTGCACGATGTGCACGGACGGGCTCTTCTTCTCGCACCGGGCTGACGGCGGCGTCACCGGACGCCAGGCGGGGGTCGCGTGGAGGGCGTGACCCGGCGGTCGTTCGACGACGTCACCGCCGAGCGCGTCGCGCGCAACCTCCGCGAGATCCGCGACGAGATCGGCCGCGACGACGTCGAGATCGTCGCCGCGGTGAAGTACCTGTCGGTCGACGCGCTCGGCGCGCTGGCCGAGGCGGGGCTGACGACGGTGGGGGAGAACCGGGCGCAGGAGCTCGAGGCCAAGGTCGCCGCGCACCCCGGCGTCTTCACGTGGGACTTCATCGGCCAGCTGCAGTCGCGCAAGGTCAGGGTGCTGGCCCCGCTCGTCCGGCGGATCCACTCCGTCGCGAGCGACAGCGCCCTCAAGGAGCTCGGCAAGCACGGCCGCGACGACCTGGAGATCCTCGTCGAGATCAACATCGCCGGCGAGGAGGGCAAGGCAGGGATCGCGCCCGGCGATCTCGCCGCGTTCATCGAGCGCTCGCCCATCGCGCCGGCCGGCCTGATGACGATGCCGCCACGCGCCGAGGACCCGGAGGACAGCCGCCGCTGGTTCGCCGCGCTGCGCGATCTCGCCGAGGCCCACGGCCTCCGACACCTCTCCATGGGGACGACCCAGGACTTCGCCGTGGCCGCCCAGGAGGGGGCCACGATCGTCCGCATCGGCACCCGCCTCTTCACGTGAACGCAGGACAATTGCCGGTGACGGCGTAAACTCGGCCGGTAGATGGCCTTCAAGGACTCCTTCCACAAGGGACTCGTGTACTTCGGTCTCGCCGAGGACCGCGAGCACCAGGAGCCGCCCGACGAGCCGGACTTCGAGCCCGAGGCGCAGCTCGAGGACCGCTATCGCGAGCGCCCCAACGTTCGGCGGCTCAGCACGCGACGCCGTCGCGACGAGATCGACGACATCTTCGCCGACGACGACGAGGTCGGCGGACGCCCGACCACGGTCCTGCGGCCGGTCGGCGGCAGCGGAGGTGGGCGCGCAACACGCAACGGCGGCGACGTCCGCGTGCACCTCGTCCACCCCAAGTCCTTCAACGACGCCCAGCAGATCGCGGACAAGTTCAAGGAGTCCGTGCCCGTGATCCTGAACCTCCAGGGCGTCGAGACCGACCTGTCCAAGCGCCTGATCGACTTCGCCTCCGGGCTCACCTACGCGCTCGACGGCGGCATGCAGCGCATCGCCGACAAGGTCTTCATGCTCACGCCGCGCAACGTGGAGATCTCCGCGGAAGAGCGCGCTCGCCTCATAGAAAAAGGCTTCTTCAACCAGTCCTGACGGGCGCCGGGCAGGTCGAGGCGCCGAAGCGGGGGACGGAGATCCAACCCACTCCGGCGCACTCAGGTCGACGTCAGCGCCAGGCGGTGACGAGCCGCTGGCTCGGCCGACATGTTCATTGTCGGCACACAACCCCCAGAAGTCGAGGACTGCACGGATTCGCCTCTCGTACATCCGTCCAGGGACTTGACGGTGTTTGACCGGTCGACAAGTGTGCCTCTACCGATCGGGTGACTCCCGGTCGCGGGGCAGGAAGTGACGAGCCTCCCCATCCCATAGCCCAAAGAGGGGACGGAGAACATGCGGTTTGGTGCGACCTGGCGGCGCGTTATTCGCGCTGCGCAGATGTCGGACGCCATCGAGGAGCAACGAGCTCGTCAGGCGCACCGACCCTTGGACCCTGCTCGATCCGGGTCCCTGATCGGCATGCTCGTCGCGGCCCTCGCGATGACGCTGCTCGCCGTGGCGTTCGCCTCGGCGCAGACCGCCGAGCAGGAGGACGCGCGCAAGGACGACGTCATGCGCTACGCGAACCTCTCCGACGCCCAGGCGTGGTCGCTCGCGCGACGCGTGCTGCCAGAGGACCCCGACGCGTTGCCGCTCGGCGAACGCCTCGGCGTGAGCACCAAGGCCCGCGCCAGTCAGGCCGGCGGCAAGGCCGCCAAGCCCGGCGCGGTCGAGTACCTCTCCGACCACACCGCGGTGGTCAAGAGCACGGACGCCAAGGCGCCCTCCACCTTCGTCTCTTCGGCTGCGCCCCTGCGCGCCAAGGACACCGACGGCCAGCTTCGACCGGTCGACCTGCGCCTCAAGCCGCGCGGCCGCTCCTACCTCGCGCCCGAGAACGCCGGCACCGACGTGCTGCTCTCGCGCACGCTGCGCCGGAGCTCTCTGCTCCGCGACGCCGGCCTGACGGTCCGGCCGCTCATGCCGGCCGGAGGGCGCGTCACCGCCCGCCAGGCCGCGACCGCCTTCTTCGCCAACGCCGGCACCAGCACCGACGTCACCCTCTCCGCCGAGGCTGGCGGCCTGCAGGCGATGTGGGTCCTGCGCTCGCCCGCCAGCCCGCAGCGCGTGCGCCTCGCCCTCGGCTCCAAGCAGGGCCTGAAGGTCACGCCGCGCAAGCACGGCGCCTTCCTGCTGCGCGACGGCAAGCGCCGCGCGGTCGCCCGCGTCCTGCCTCCGGTCGCGTGGGACGCCGACGGCAAGACCGTCGCCGTGCGCGCCTCGAACCGCGGCTCGACGCTCGTCTACGACGTGGCGCACCGTCAGCGCTCGGTCCGCTACCCGATCGTGCTCGACCCGTCGATCATCACCGAGAGCTTCAACGGCGCGACGTCGACCGACTTCGCCGGATGGACCCAGGCGACCGGCGCGAGCGCCGGCCACACCGGCGCCACCACCGGCACCCGCGGCAACGGGCTCTACCTGAACTTCTCGGGCCTCGCCACGGACCCGGCCGGCAAGCACGAGTGGCAGTACAAGGCGCCCGGCCAGGCGATCATCACCCGCTTCGCCAGCAGCATCGTGACCCTCGCGCCGACGCCGACGACCGTCGCCACCTGCGCGCGCCTCGGCATCAAGACGAGCACCGGCGTCGGTCAGGCCGGCGGCACGCAGAGCTGCCCCGCCGTGCCGACCACGCCCGCGGGTCAGACCACGGCGACGGTCGCCGCGCAGACGTTCACGAAGAGCGCGGACACCGCGAGCCGCTCGAACATCGCGTACTTCTCGCACGAGCAGCCCACCGGCCTCACGGCCGCGAGCGCGTTCATGCAGGCGCCGACGATCGACCTGACGGACACCGACGCGCCGACGATCGGCACGACGTACGTGTCCTCCCCGAACCACGCCAACTGGGTCAAGGGCGGCCCGATGTACCTGCGCCCGACGCTGTCGGACCCGGGCCTCGGCGCGAAGAGCGCGACGATCAAGCGCTCCGACGGGTGGACCCTGGACACGGACACCCACGCGTGCACCGGCCTCCGCACCAGCCGCTGCGCCGCGACCTGGAGCGGTGTCACCTACACGCCGCAGCTCGACTTCAACACCCATGACATGTGGGAGGGCCAGCACGCGGTGACGATCACCGCGACCGACGTCGTCGGCAACACGGCGACCGCCACGCCGGTGCTGAAGATCGACCGCAGGCCCCCGTCGCTGGACTTCGGCAACGAGCTCAACGACTGGCCGTTCGTCAAAGACACGACGAAGAACCTCTGGATCGGCGCCTACGACGGCGACGTCAACCAGACCGACGTCAAGCATCAGCGCTCCGGCGTCGGCCGGCTCGCCGTGTCGATCAACGGCACGGCCCAGGCGCCCGACTCGACCCAGACCTGCGCCCACGGCTGCTCGCTGTCGCGCACCGTCGCGGTCAACGGTGCCAACCTCAGCCACGGTGCGCAGATCGTGCGCGTGACGGCGACCGACCAGGCGCTCAACGCGGACACGATCGACGTCCCGGTCTTCGTCGACAAGAAGGGTCCGCAGCTGACCCTGAGCGGGCCGCTCAAGGACGCGGCCGGCTCGCCGCTGACCAAGGAGAGCTACCGCCTGCACGTCGACGCCCACGACGGCGTCCCCGGCGGCCTCGAGCGTCAGTCGGGCGTCGACCACATCGAGATCCTGTGGGACCAGGGAGCCGGGCGACAGCGCCTGGACTACCTGCACCGCGCCTGCGCGACCGACTCGTGCTCGTCGGACCACGACTACACGTTCGAGCCGCGACGCTTCTCGGCTCCGGGCACGCTCATCGTGCGCTCGGTCGACGACCTCGGCAACGCGAGCGAGTCGCTCCTGTCGCTCACGCCCGGCGCGACCACGTTCGACACGACGAGCCTCACCGGACTCGAGGAGTACATGCAGTACGACACGGCCGAGGCCGGCGGCGGGTCGCGCATGCACATCAACCAGACCACCGGCAACGCGGTCTGGAACATCCTCCCGATGACGAACCCCGGCCGTGGCCTGTCCACGTTCGCGAACGTCACCTACAACAGCCAGCAGAAGACCGACGCGACCTCGTACAAGGAGATCGGGCCCGGCTTCTCGCTCGGCATCTCGTCGGTCACCCGCGTCAACGAGCCGCTCGACACCACGCGTGACGCCACGTTCGGCGAGATCGCGATGGTCGACCCCGACGGCACGCGGCACGTGTTCCGCAAGAACGGGACCTACTACGAGCCGCCCCCGGGCGTCCAGCTGCACCTGCGCAAGTTCTCGAGCGAGTTCTCGCGCTGGTGGGCGATGACGCGTCCCGACGGCGTCACGTACTTCTTCGACCGCAACGGCTTCGCGTCGTCGATCGAGGACCGCACGAACAACATCCTGCGCTTCACGTACGAGATCGTCGCGACGACCTCGACCGCGAGCTGCCCGGTGTGGGGCCTCAACGAGACCTCCCCGCTGCCGGCCGGCTGCCGCCAGCGCCTCGTCGCCGTGACCGACTCGGCCGGCGTCCTCGAGAACGCGCCGAACCGCAGCGTGCGGCTCGCGTACACGTCGAACGCCGGTCCGATCGCGTCGGTCACCGACCACGCCGGCCGCGTCATGGCCTTCACCTACAGCGGCGGCCGCCTGACCGCGCTGTCGAAGGCCGACGCGTCGCCCGACGAGCGGACGTTCCGCTTCTTCTACGGCGGCTACGGCATCGCCGCGGTGCAGGACCCGCGTGGCGCGGAGACGCGCCTGACCCATGGGACCGGCTACCTGGCGAAGCTCGCCGGGACCACGCCCGCCGCCGACGTGCTGTCCGACGTCCGCGTCGAGGCGGTCCGCCAGCGTGACCTGCGCAACCGTCGCTACACGTACGGCAAGTCACCGACCGGCGCCGCCGCGCAGTTCGAGACCCGCGCGTCCGACGCCCGCAGCGAGACGACCGTCTACCAGACCGATCACCGCGGCCGCACGCTGAGGCTGACCGACCCGCGCGGCACGTCCTCGACGCTGCGCTGGGACGGTGACAACAACGTCACCCAGATGAGCGAGGCGGGCGGGACGTCCGACGAGGCGATCACCTCGATGGCCTACAACGAGCACGGCCAGCTGCGCTGGATCAGCGACCCGATGGACAACCGCACCGAGCTGTCGTACATCGTCGGCGAGGGCGTCCACCAGGCCGAGGGCGGTGAGGGCCGCGGCGCGTTCGTGTCCGACCTCAACCGCATCGAGCACCCGAACGGCGTCGCCACCGGCGCCCCGGACGACTTCACCGAGCTCTTCCAGATCGACGCGCGCGGCAACGTCGTCGCGCGCCGTGACCAGGAGGGCAACTGGGCCAACACCCAGTTCGACTCGTTCGGCCGCGTCGTCCGCGAGACCGACCAGGTCGGCAACGTCACGCGCTACGAGCAGTTCGACGCGAACGGCATGCCGCGCGTGGTCATCGACCCGAAGGACGGTCGCTCGGAGTACCGCTACGACGACGTCGGCAACCTGCTGGCCACGACCGACCCGCGCGGTGCCGAGTTCGGCAGCCTGCGTGACCCGCAGTTCCGGTTCCAGGCGCGCTTCGAGTACGACGCGCACGACCAGATGGTCAAGGAGATCCTGCCCAAGGACTCCCGCGTCGGCGCGTTCATCACCCGCAGCTACGACTACGACATCAACGGCAACGAGCAGCGCTCGGTCGACGGCGCAGGCGCCGCGACGACGCAGGAGTTCGACGAGATGGACCGCCCGGTCGCGATCAAGTCGCCGTCGGTCCCGCACGACGGCGAGGAGGCCGGCGCGCAGGAGATCACGCGGCGCACCTACGACGGTGAGGGCAACATCACCCGCGAGCAGCAGCCGCGCGGTGACGAGGACCAGAGCACCGACCAGGACTTCTCGACCGACTACGAGTACGACGCCGAAGGCAACCTGGTCGTCGCCCGCCGTCACGACTACAAGGACGGCAAGCGCACCTCGCTCATCACCTCGATGGGCTACGACCTCCGCGGCAACATGACCCGCTTCGTCGACCCGCGTGAGAACGCGGAAGGCGATGGCGACACGCCGCTCGGCAACGTCGCCGAGGGCGACCTCCGGTACGAGTACAAGTACGACAAGGCGAACCGGAAGATCGAGCAGATCGAGGATCCGACGAACCTGTGGATGTCGACGGGGTACACGTACGACCGCAACGACAACCTCATCAAGGTCCGCGACCCGCGCTGGAACGAGGCCCGGCGTGAGTTCGATCAGCGCGACATGCTCGTCGCCGAGATCGACACGCTCGGCCGGCGCACCAAGTACGAGCGCCGCGCCGACGGCAAGGTCGACTCGAAGCTGTCGCCGCGCTTCTTCGAGCACTGGTCCGACGACAACGAGTTCCGCGAGAAGCTGATCTACGACGGCCTCGGCAACATCGTCGAGCGTCAGATCCCGCGCTGGGACGGCGGCGTCGACCCGAAGGTCGCGTACAAGTGGCGCTACCACCGCGACGCGGTCGGCAACCCGACGGTCATCACCGACCCGCGCGGCGTCGAGACCGAGAACACGTTCCTCGACTCGGGCGACCTGAAGACCACGACCCGTCCCGACCTGTGGACGTCCGACGGCACCAAGCTGAAGGAGAAGGAGTGGCGTGAGATCGGCAACCAGGGCTCGGAGCCCGAGCTGCCGACCGGCGAGGGTGAGGGCGACCACGGCTCGGTCGGCCAGGAGAACATGCCCGGCCTGCTCCCGAAGGCCGGCAAGGTCCAGTTCGGCTACGACCCGGAGCTGCGTCTCGCGCTGGTCACCGAGCTCGCCTCGAACACCGCCACGACGATGACGCGTGACGCGATGGGCCGGACGGTGAAGGTCCGCCGTCCGTTCGACCAGGCCGCCTCTCGCTTCATCGAGGAGAGCACGACCTACGACCGCAACGGCAACCAGGTCGCGCAGACCGACGGCGAGGGCAACACCTGGCGGACGGAGTACGACCAGTTCGACCGGCCGGTGCGGCAGATCGCACCGGGCGCCAGCGACGGCTCGCCCGACATCACCAAGACCGTCTACAGCGCCAACGACCTGCCGACCGAGATCACCGATCCGCGCGGCAACACCGAGACCCGCTGCTACGACACCGCCGACCGCCTCATCGAGGAGATCGACGCCGAGGGCAACGACACCTCGACGCGCTACGACGAGAACGGCAACGTCGTCCGGAAGACCGCGCCCAAGGGGAACCCGAAGTGGAACCCGGGTGACGGCTGCTACCCGGCCGACCTCCCGGAGGAGAACGCCTACGGGACGTACATGTCCTACGACGCGGGCAACCAGCTCCAGACGATCCGCCAGAGCGAGGACCCGAACAAGACCACGCACTTCGACTACGACCACGACGGCAACGTCGTCTACGAGGAGCGTCCCGGCTCGCGCAGCGCCTCCGGCGCCGCCGTGGAGCCCCGCAAGACGTGGATGACGTACGACGCCCGCGGCAAGCGGTACTCCAAGAAGGTCGGCACCGGCGTGCACGAGCGCACGACCATCACCGAGTTCGACGGCATGGGGAACCTGCGCCGTGAGGTCAACAACCGCGGCGTCAGCGGCGGCCGCGCCGCCAAGGCCGACGCGGCACCGCGGCAGACGTCGATCGACTCGACCGAGGACCGCTCGAACACGGCGCTGAAGGATGCCACCGAGCACTCCAAGGTGTTCGAGTACAGCGACGACAACCTGCTGACCGCGATCCACCTGCCGCACGGCGGCGGGAGCGACCAGCGGTACCGCCAGTCCTTCGCGTTCGACAACCGTGGCCGCGTGAACGCGGTGGACGCGCCGAACGAGTGGACCCGCGGGCCCGACGAGTGCTCGAGCAGCCAGGTCGACCCGTCGGCCGTCCCCGGCAGCCCGGAGCCGCCCTGCGTCCAGCGGACGAAGTACACCCACTTCGACGCCGGCTGGATCAAGACGTCCACCGAGCCCTCAGGCAAGCATCCGACCGCCGGCGCGATCGGCGGCGAGGTCCAGCGCTACGACTACGACCGCCGCGGGCTGCAGACGCTGTGGGAGACGCAGTCCGGGACGCCGAGCGTGGCTCGCCGTCGCCAGCAGCGCACCTACTGGGGCAACGGGCTGCTCAAGCAGCGCCGGGCCGAGAAGCTCGGTGGCACGCAGCCGCAGCCGCCCGCAGAAGCGCCTCGGGTCTATGACTACTCGCACTCGGCGAGCGGTCAGCTGATCCAGGTCCTCGATCGCGGCGCCAAGCAGGGCAGCGACGAGGTCGACGACGACCGCGCCTACCGGATGGCCTACGACAAGGCCGACCGGAAGATCGCGACCGACGAGGACACCTTCGGCGGCCGCACCGGCAAGGACACGCTCGAGGCCTACGACCGCAACGGCAACGTCGTCAAGCGCCAGGTCGACGGCCAGCTCTCGGGCAAGGTCTCGGGCGGGGTGCTCGATCCGTCGATCACCTACGGCGGCGCCGGCGCGAAGACCAACGACCACGTCTTCGACGAGTTCGACCGCGAGAAGGAGACGAAGATCACGCGGCCGGGCACGCCGACGCCGGACGTCCAGCTGTACCGCAGCACGTACTACCTGTCCGACGACCTCGAGTCGAAGACCGAGCTCAAGCAGACGGGCACCGCAGCGCCGGTCCAGCGCGTGAAGGAGGACTCCTTCTACGCCAACGACGGGCGCAAGGTCCAGAACGTCCGCAAGGGCGGGCCGACGGCCGGCACGAACGAGAAGGACCAGCAGTACACGTACGACGCCAACGGCAACCGCACGAAGGACGAGACGGGCACGCACGCGTTCAACGCACGTGACCAGCTCACCAAGTGGACGCGGACCGCGCAGGCCGGCGGCTCGAACGTGGACTACACGGTCAACGGCAGCGGCGACGTGACCAAGGAGGTCGACGGCAAGGACAGCTCGACGACGGAGAGCCGGTTCGCCGGCGGCCGACTGATCGAGCAGGTCACGACCGGCGGCCCCGCTCCGACGACCTCCACGTACGGCTACGACGGGTCCGTGAGCTCCGGGAGCGGCGGCACGGGCGGCACCGGCGGCAGCGCCGGCGGCGGCTCGGGCGGCAACGTCTCGTCGATCAAGGAGCGTCCGACGGGTCAGCCCGCATCGGCGGATCAGGTGAAGTCCGCCTTCACGTACGACCCGTTCGACCGCAACACGCGCCAGGAGTCCTACGGGACGGCTGGCGACAAGGACGTCGTCGACTACTCGTACGACGGCTTCGACCGGCGTGACACCGTCAAGGAGGCGCAGACTCGCACCGGGGTCGACTCGACGAAGAACGCGAACATGTCCTACGTCGGGACGTCGGACTCGCTGTCACAGCGCGGTGCGCTGAACGGGAGCGCCGACAAGGAGAGCTCGTTCGACTACGACTCGAGCATGGACTCGCTCGGCGTCTCGCGACGCGGGACGAACGGGTCCGGCGCGGTCGATCCGTACAAGAGCTTCGCCAAGGACATCAACGGCTCGGTGGAGGGGCTTGCCGGGGACACCGGCAGCACCGCCGGCGCGAAGTACGCGTACGACCCGTACGGCAACGACGAGAACTCGGCAGGGGAGACCGGCGCACCGGGCTCCACGCTCGACGAGGCGGGCAAGGACAACCCGATCCGCTTCCAGGGCTTCTACCGGGACTCGGGCGTCAAGACGTACGACATGAAGGCGAGGCAGTACCTCCCGCAGGCCGGGCGCTTCCTGACCCAGGATCGCTACGAGTCGGCGAGCGGCGACTTCAACCTCGTCTCCGACCCGCTGACCCAGAACCGGTACGCCTTCGCGGGCGGCAACCCGATCAGCCGCGTCGAGTTCGACGGCCACTTCGGGCTCGACGACATCGGCGATGCCGTCGAGGACGCCGGGGAGGCCGCCAAGGACTTCGGTGAGGGCGCCGTCGAGGCCGGCAAGGAGACGGTCGAGATGGTCAAGGACCCGAAGAAGACCATCAAGGGTCTCGGGCACGCCATCACGCATCCGAAGGAGACGATCGAGGCGGTCGCCAAGTCCTGCGAGGGCCGCAGCGCCGCGAACTGCGCGGGCTACGCCCTGGGCAACGTCGTCGGCGGCAAGGGTGCCGGCGCGGTCGTCCGCGCAGGCGCCAAGGCCGGCGCGAAGCAGGGTGCCAAGCAGGGCGCCAAGCAGGGCTCGAAGGGCGCGGCGAACGGCGCCGGCGGAGCCGGGAAGGCCCAGGGTGGTCGCACCGAGAGCAGTGGCCGCGACGCGGGCTCTCGCGGCAAGGGCGGAGGCTCGAGCTGCACGGCCAACTCGTTCGCCGGCGGCACCCAGGTGCTGATGGCGGACGGCTCGGTGCGGGCGATCTCGACCCTGCGGGCCGGCGACGTGGTCACCGCCACGGACCCGAAGTCGGGCGTCAGCAGCGCCCGGCTCGTGGAGCGCCTGATCACCGGCACCGGCATGAAGTCGATGATCAGCGTCCGCATCGCGGGCGAGGACATCCAGGCCACCGCGAAGCACCCGTTCTGGGTGGAGAGCCGCAAGGAGTGGGTCGACGCGGAGGACCTGCGTGCCGGCGACGAGCTGCGGCAGCCCGACGGCTCGGTCGTCGAGGTCGAAGGCACGACCGCCTACGCGACGTACGGCACGGTCTTCAACCTGACCGTCGAGGGCGTCCACACGTACTACGCCGGCGACCTCCTGGTCCATAACTGCAGCGGCAAGAACTGCGGCTGCCAGCCCAAGGGCGGCGTGTACGAGCTGCGCGACCCGCAGACCGGCAAGGTGCGGCGCACGGGCAAGTCCAACGACCTCGAGCGCCGCAAGAAGGAGCACGCGAACCCGCGGAAGAAGCGCGATCAGGGCACACGAGGGCTCGACTTCCACGTGCGGGACCGCAGCGACGACGACGACGTGCGGACAGGCCTTGAGCAGAAGGCCTACAACGAGAACCCGCAGGCCGACCTGAACAAGGTCCGGCCGATCGGACCGCGCCGGGCCAAGGAGACCAAGAAGCGCATCGGGAAGAAGACCGCCAAGCACATCGCACAGCAGCGCCGGCAGCAGAAGCGCATGCCGGCACGACGCGGCGGCGGGGGGAACAATTGAGCGGCGGCCGGCGGCCTGCGGAGGGAACCGTGTTCTCGGTGCCACTCAGCGATGACACGCACGCGCTCGGCGTCGTGGCCAGGAAGGACCGGCGGGGCAACGTCCTGTTCGCGTACTTCTTCGGTCCGCGCCGCCAGGGCGAGCCGGAGGGCGTCCCCGACGCCGACCTCCGGCCGGGTGACGCGGCCCTCGCCACACGGGTGTTCCCGGGAGGCTTCGACGACGGCTCGTGGCAGCCGCTCGGGAAGCTCCCCGGCTGGGATCGCGAGGCCTGGCGGATGCCCGACCTGATCCGCGGCCCCGACGGCGACGGCGGGTACTGGCGAGAGCGCTACGCCGACGACAACCCGGACAGGCTGATCGGGTCGGACCCGGCATCCGACGAAGACGTCGAGACGCTCCCCAGCGAGGGGGTCCGCGGCGACCGATCGCTCGTGATCGTCCTCGACGATCAGCTACAGGACGTCAGGAGCTGACGTCGATCTCATGCCCGTCGTACTCCCCATTCAGCTCCTCCGCCAGCCGCCCGAGATCGGCCTCGATCGTGTCGAGGTCGCCCTCGGGGATGTCCTTCTCCGCGAGCGCGAGCCAGTTGACGTCATCGGCGCCGAGGCGTACCTCGACGTCGTAGCCGGATCCCTGGAGGCGGGTGCCCGCAGCGCGCGCCCCGTTCTCGTCCGGGAAGTAGAGGTAGAAGGAAGCGAGGGGCATAGCTCTCGCCCGCTACCCCCGGACCCCCTCGCCCAATCGGGCGCCAACCCACTGACCGTCGACGCCGACCCGGCGGCGACAAGCCACACACGACGGAGGTCGACCGTGCCACGGGATGCAATGCCGACTCGAAAGCGACGGGCGGCCGCCTGCCTGGGCACCTGCGCCGCGGCGTGCGCGCTCGCGCTCGCCGGCGGCGCCGGCACGGCGTACGCCAGCGGCACCACGGCGCCGAACCCGGTGCTGGCGATGTCGTTCGACGAGCTCCAGGGCTCGAAGGTCAACGACTCGTCGCCGGCCAACAACGACGGCACGATCACCGGCGCGCAGTGGCGCCAGGACGGCCGCTTCGGTGGGGCCCTAGCCTTCGACGGCGACGACCGGGTCAGCGTCCCTGACGCCGCCAGCCTCGACCTCAGCACCGCTGGGACGATGTCGGCGTGGGTCCGGCCGCGCACGCAGGAGCGCTTCCAGGGCGTGGTGCAGAAGAACGCCGGGTCGAGCGCCGCGTACGGGCTGTACGCGACCTCGACCGACAAGCGATCGACCTTCACCGCCTGGAGCGGCAACGACGGCATCTACGGCTACGACCCGCTGCCGATGGAGGCCTGGTCGCACATCGCCGCCACCTACGACGGCACGTACTGGCGCCTGTACCTCAACGGCGAGTACGTCAACTCCCAGGGGGCCCGTCCGTTCGCGATCACGAAGGACGAGCTGCACATCGGCAACACCGCCGGCCGGGACGAGGGCTTCGACGGGCTCATCGACGAGGTCCGCGTCTATGGCGCGGCGCTGACGCGGGAGCAGATCGTCCGCGACCGCGACACCCGCATCAAGAGCGACACGGAGGAGCCGGTCGCGCCGGTGCTCGCCATGTCGTTCGACGAGAACGCCGGCGCGATCGTCAACGACTCGTCGACGTACGGGAACTCCGGTGTGATTCGCGGGGCGACGTGGACGACGTCGGGCAAGAACGACGGCGGCCTCTCGTTCGACGGGCTCGACGACTGGGTCACGGTCCAGGACTCGGCGTCGCTCGACCTGACGACCCAGATGACGGTCTCGAGCTGGGTGAAGATCCGGCGCCACAAGTCGTGGAGCAACATCTTCACCAAGGAGATGGGCA
>CADCVT010000150.1 GCA_902806215.1 uncultured Solirubrobacteraceae bacterium
ACCGGCGAGCTCATGCCGGTCGCCGAGCTCGAGGAGCTGCTGGCCGGCCTGCCTGAGCGCGTCGTCACGCTCGTCGATGAAGCGCTCGTCGACTACGTGGACGTTCAGCCGACCGACGCATCGATCCGGCTGCTGGAGCGTTATCCACGCATGCTCGTGTTCCGGTCCTTCTCGAAGGCATGGGGCCTCGCCGGCCTGCGCTGCGGCTACGCCGTCGGCGCGCCCGAGGCCGCGTCGCTGCTCGCGCAGCTCGAGCCGGACCTCGGCGTCAACGACCTCGCCCAGCACGGCGCGCTCGAGGCGCTCCGCGCGATGGAGCCGCAGGTCCAGCAGCGGGTGCAGATGGTCATCGGGCAGCGCACGCGCGTCGTCGAGACGCTGCGCTCCTCCCCGTACGAGGTCGGCGACACGCACGCGAACATGGTCTGGGTCAAGCTGCCCGGCGTCGACGGCGCGGAGCTCGCGTCGCGGCTCGAGCGCCACCAGATCATCGTGCAGCCCGGCGGCGCCATCGGCGCGCCGGATCACATCCGCGCGTCGGTCCAGCTCCCCCAGCACGCCGACCGGCTGCTGCGCGCGCTCGAGCTCTCGGCCGAGAAAGGCGCGCATGCGGCCGCGTAGCGCGCTCCTCGCGGCCGTCGCCGCGCTCCTCGCCGGGCTGCTGCTCGTCCCGCCCGCGTCGGCGGACGGCCCGACCGCGCGCGCCTCGGTGGTCGGCGGCATCGAGGTCCCCGCCGGCCGGTACCCGTGGATGGTCGCGCTGTCGCGCGGCTGCGGCGGCACGCTGATCGCGCCGGACCGCGTGCTCACGGCCGGGCACTGCGTCGAGGACCTCCGCGTCAGCGAGCTGCGCGCCTACGTCGGCGCGCGCACGCGCAAGAAGGGCGGCTACCGCTACGACGGTCTCGCGCTCCGGGCCAACGACGTCGCGACCCATCCCGGCTACAAGCCCCTCGAGGGCGGCGGGCCGGTCAACGACGTGGCGGTCATCCGGCTCGAGGCTCCGATCCCGAACATCGAGCCGGTCAAGCTCGCGTTCACCGGCGACACGCCGCTCTTCGCCGGTGGCCAGGAGGCCACGGTCGTCGGCTGGGGCGTCACCCGCACCGACCTGCAGTCCGCGCCGCTCGCAACCAAGCTGCAGCGCGGCGGCCTGCGCATCCTCCCCGAGAGCTCGTGCGGCCGGACCTACGGCTCAGGCAACGCCTTCCGCCGCAGCGTGATGCTCTGCGCGCGCAGCCGCAACGCGACGCGGCGCCCGAACACGTCGCCGTGCGTCGGCGACAGCGGCGGCCCGCTCATCGTCGGCGAGAACCTCCAGGTCGGCATCGTGAGCTTCGGGATCTCGTGCGGCGCGCTGCGCGAGCCGACCGTCTTCTCGCGCGTCAGCGGCCTGCGGCCGTTCATCGACCAGCCCGAGCCGGTGTGGTCGCCGCAGCCGCTGCAGCGCACGCAGATCGAGGGCGAGCTGCGGGTCGGCAACGTCGTCTCGTGCGTCACGCCCGAGTGGCGCAACAAGGTCAAGAGCATCCGCTACCGGTGGGGCATCAACGGTGTGCTCGCCGCGACCGGGCGCCGCGTCCGCGTGACGAGCAGCGCCGCCGGCAAGGTGCTGCAGTGCCGCGCGGTGGCGACGAACGAGGGCGGCTCCACGCCGGCCCCCGCGTCGCCGATCGCCCGCGTCCCGCGGGGCTAGCGCCGACTACTCGTTGGCCGACTGGCGCAGGAGCGCGCCGGTCGTCTGCTCGAGGATCTTGCGCCACGCGCGGGTCTTCTCGCGCTCGACCGAGAAGTGCTTGACGACCTTGCGCACGCGCGTGGCGGAGATCTCGATGCCGTGGCGCCCGGCGACCTCGTGGAAGGACTCGTAGTCCTCGGCCAGCTTGAGCGTCACCGACTGGAAGCCGTGCTTGGCGATCTGCACGCGCTTGGTGAAGTTCATGATCGACGTCTGGAACATCAGCTCGTCGTTGGGCTCGGGCTCGATCAGGACGATGTCGACGCCGGGGTAGCGCTCCTCCCAGCTTCGCGCCATCTCGTGCAGTCGCTGGTAGGCCATGAGCTTGAACGTCTGGTAGCCGATCTGCGGGAGGCCCATGTCGCTCACCCGCCGCGGCCGCGAGCCGAACAGGCCGCCCGTGCGCTTGGAGAAGTCGTTGACGAACGGGACGAGCGGGTTGACGACGACGACGAACTTCGCGCCGGCCTCGACGGCGACGTCGAGGTTCGTGGTCGAGACGATGCCGCCGTCGATGAGCTCGCGCCCCTTGACCTCGACCGGCGCGTAGAGCATCGGCAGCGCCGTCGACGCACGGACGGCGGTGGAGATCGGCACGTCGTCCCAGCCCTCGGTGCCGAAGACGATCCGCTCGCACGTGTCGAGGTCGGTCGCGGCGAGGAAGAGCTGGTTCTCGAGCTCGCGGAAGTCGTCGGTGCGGTCGGGATCGCTGAGCACCTCGCGCATGTACCGCTCGATGCCGCCGCCGCTGTAGATGCCCGACGGGAGCCCCTCGCCGAGGCCGAGCACGACGTCCATGAGCGAGACCTGCC
>CADCVT010000151.1 GCA_902806215.1 uncultured Solirubrobacteraceae bacterium
AGAAGGCGGCGCACCGACGGGCAGGCCGAGGAGCTGCGCGCGCTTGCCCGCGTCGCCGCGACGGGGCAGACCGCGGACTTCACGTTCTTCGCCGGGCTCGTCGAGGCGTCGGGGAACATCGTCTTCACGTTGATCCTCAACAGCGTCCGGCCGGTCTACCTTGAGCACACGCAGTTCTTCGCGGGGCTCGTCACGCCCGATCAGGGCGAGATGTACGCACGCGCTGCGGAGGCAGTCGCCGCGCGTGACGCGGTCGCTGCGGAGGCCGCCGTCGCCGAGCTCGCAGAGCGGCAGGAGCGTGCGCTGGAGGAGGCCCTGTCGGCGTTGCCGGAGTCTGGCCCGTGAGGCACGCGCTCCGCGGATTCGAACGGCGACGGTTCCTCTCTCTCGTCGATGACGTCGTTCGTCCTGAAGCGCCGCTTCCGCCGGTCGTGCAGACCGACGCCCTGGAGGCGTTCGAACGTTGGCTGTCGTCAGCGCCGCTGCTGTACCGCAGCGGACTGCGCTTGATCCTGCTCGCGCAAGCACGGATCCCCGCCGGCGACGAGGTCCTGCGGCGCCTGGCCGCCCACTGCTACTACGGCGACACCGCCGTCATGCGGACGCTCGGCTACGACGCGGACGCGGTGATCGCCCGGGCGCGCGCGCTGCGGCTCACGGAGGGCCGGCCGTGACCGTCCGCCCCACCGGCACCGAGACGTACTCCGACGCGAGCACGATCCACCGGCCGCGCGAGATCCGCGTCGAGCGCGGTGCCGCGATGGCGGGCCGGCGCCGGATCAAGGCGGACGTCGTCGTGGTCGGCACCGGCGCGGGCGGTGCGGTCATGGCCAAGGAGCTCGCCGAGGGCGGCCTCTCGGTCGTCATGCTCGAGGAGGGCGAGCACGTCACGCCCGAGGACATGACGGCGCGCCCGCGCGACGACGCTCCGCGCTTCTACCGCGACGCCGCGATGATCTCGACGCTCGGCAACACGCCGATCATGCTGCCGCTCGGCCGCGCCGTCGGCGGGACGACGATCCTCAACTCCGCGACGTGTTACCGCACGCCACGCGCGCTGCTCGACCGGTGGGGCCTGTGGTCGGCCGGCGAGCTCGAGCCGTTCTTCCGCCGCGTCGAGCGCGTCTTCAACGTCTGCCGGGTCCCCCGCGAGCTCGCCGGGCGCAACGCGCACGCGATGGAGCGCGGCGCCGCCGCCCTCGGCTGGTCGGGCGAGTACCTGCATCGCGCCGCGCGCGGTTGCGTCGGAGCCGGCGTCTGCGCCTTCGGCTGCCCCACCGGCGGCAAGCAGCACGCGGGCAACACCTACGTGCCGCTGGCGTGGGACGCGGGCGCGACGACGATCACCGGTGCTCGGGCCACGAAGGTGCTCCCCGGCCGCGGCGTGCTCGCCCGCACGACCGGCGGCGGCCGGCTGCGCGTCGACGCCGAGCTCGTGGTCGTCGCGTGCGGGACGATCCACACGCCGGTCCTGCTCAAGCGCTCGGGGCTCGGCCACCCCGGCCTCGGCGAGAACCTGTCGCTGCACCCCGCCACCGGCGTCTGGGCCGAGCACGACGAGCCGATCGACCAGCACGCGGGCATCCCGCAGGCGTACGCGGTCGACGAGTTCGCGGGCGAGGGAATCATGCTCGAGGGCTGGTCGGGCCCGCCGGACATGCTCGCCCTGGCGCTCGCGTGCGACGACGATGAGCGCCGCGCGATCATGCGCGACTTCCGGCGCATCGCCCAGGCCGGGCTGATGATCCGCGACAGCTCGCGCGGGACGGTCCGCGGCGTCGCCGGCCGGGCGGTCATCCGCTACGACGTCAACCGCGCCGACACCGAGCTGATCGTGCGTGCGATCGCGAAGGCCGCCGAGCTCGAGGCCGCCGCCGGCGCGCGGCGCGTCCACGTGCCCATCGCCCACGCACGGCCGATCACGACGGTGGGCGAGGCGCGGGCGCTGCAGGCGACCGCGAAGCAGCTCGGCCTGACCGCGTTCCACCCGCTCGGCACCGCCGCCGCGGGCCGCGTCGTCGAGCGCGACCTCCGGCTCGGGGACGGACTGCTCGTCGCCGACGGGTCGGTGGTGCCGAGCTCGCTCGGCGTCAACCCGCAGCTCACGATCATGGCGCTGGCCACCCGGGCGGCCTTCGCCGCGCTCGGCCGCCGAGCGCCGGAGGACGAGCTCGAGGGAGCGACGCTCGGACGGGCCCCGAGCATGATTAGGTTCGCGGCATGAGCGCACCGCCCGCGGAACCCCGCTTCCCGCACCTCGCGCCGGACGCGCCGCACTACGAGAGCTACTTCATCAAGGCACGCCACCCGGTCGAGCCGCGGGCGTTCTGGATGCGGCACACGGTCCACCAGCGGCCGGGCGAGCCGCGCACGGCGTCGATCTGGCTCACGCTGTTCGATGCCTCCTCCGACACGCCCGTGGTGGCCGGAAAGCAGACGACCGGCAGTGAGGGACTGAGCTCGGAGGCCGGTTCCTACATCCGGATCGCCGATTCGGTCGTGTCGCCCACGCGAGCGGAAGGCCAGCTCGCTTCTCCCTCACTGAGCTGTTCGTGGGCGTTCGACATACAGAGCGGCGAGGAGGAGCTCCAGCACCTCCCGATCCCGAAGATGTACGAAGCGAAGGTCCCGAAGACGAAGTCGGTCACCCCCCACCCGGCAGCGCTCTTCAACGGCACCCTGAACGACTGGGATCTGAACGACTGGATCGGCGTCTCCAGCCACAACTGGGGCTCCGAGCACGCCGAGCGCTGGATCTACCTGCACTGCGGTCAGTTCGAGGGCCACGGCCGCGACACGTGGCTCGAGATGACGATCGGTCGGATCCGTCTCGGGCCGGTGACCGTGCCGTGGATCGCCCAGGGTGCGCTGCAGCTCAACGGCATCCGGCACCGCCTCGGGGGACCGCAGCGGCTGATCTCGACGAGCATCGCCGAGCGCGAGACCGGCGTCTCGTTCACCGTCAAGGGCGACGGCGTCACGCTCGTCTGCGACATGAGCGCCGAGCGCGACCACCTCGTCGCGTGGCGGTACGCCGACCCCGAGGGTCCCGAGCACCACAGCATCCACAGCTCGCTCACCGACATCGCGCTGACCGTGACGCGCGGCGACGACGAGATCGAGCTGCGCGGCCCCAAGGCGGCGACGTACGAGATCGGCATGCGCGAGACCGACCACGGCATCCCCGTGCAGCCCTACGACGACGGCCGTCTCTCAGTGCGCTGATGCAGAGATTCGCTGGCACCTGGCGGCG
>CADCVT010000152.1 GCA_902806215.1 uncultured Solirubrobacteraceae bacterium
GACCCTCAAGATGCAACTGCCGAGGCATGGCTCACCGTCCCGATCGCTTCCACCCGGGGCGCCTGGCCGGCCTCGGTGTACGAGAGCACCGCGAGGGCGAGCGCGGCGGCCGCGACCAGGCGGTGGAGTGCAGAGCGGAGGCCGGGCGCGCAGACGAGCACGTAGTCCACGCCGAGGGCGTCCGCCCGGGTCATGCAGCCAGCGAGCGCGTCGAGGAAGGCCTCGGTGCGGCCGGGGTCGAGCTGGACGGTCGGGCCGTCCTCGGTGGGGCGCACGTGCTCGGCCATCTCGTGCTCCATGAGCGGGTCGAGGGTGACCACGCGGAGCACGCCGTCGCGGGAGAAGGCGTCGGCGACCGCGGGCGCGAGCCCGGCGCGGGCCGCCTCGACGAGGCCGTCGACGTCGGTCGAGGTGCGGGCCCGCAGGCTCAGCGCCTCGAAGATGCGGACCAGGTCGCGGACCGGCACCCGCTCGTCGAGCAGGCCGCGCAGGACGCGCTGCACCTCCCCCAGCGACAGCTGCGAGGGCACGAGCTCCTCCACGACGACGGGGTGGACCCGGCGCACCGACTCCACGAGCGCCTTGACGTCCTCGCGGGACAGCAGCCGGGAGGCGTGGGCGCGGACGACCTCGCCGAGGTGGGTGATGAGGACCGAGCCGCGGTCGACGACGGTCGCGCCGGTCATCTCGGCCTGGTGGCGCATCTCGACCGGCAGCCACTTGCCCTGCAGGCCGAAGACGGGCTCGACGGTGGTGGCGCCGGGCAGGGTCTCCAGGTGGTCGCCGAGGGCGAGCACCTTGCCGGCGGGGGCCTGGCCGCGGCCGACCTCCACGCCGGACACGAGCACCTGGTACTGGCCGGGGGCCAGGTCGAGGGAGTCGCGGGTGCGCACGGGGGGCAGCACGAGGCCGACCTCGAGGGCGACCTTGCGGCGCAGGGCGCGGACCCGGTCGAGCAGGTCGCCGCCGCCGCCGGCGTCGACGAGGTCGACGAGGTCGGTGGCGAGGACGACCTCGAGCGGGTCGACCGACATCTCCTGCACGAGCATCTCGGTGGGGTCGGCCGCGGGCAGCGCGGGCAGGTCGTCCTCCACGGGCCCGGCGGCCTCTGCCGACCGCGCCCGGTAGGCCAGGGCCAGCATGATCGCGCCGACGACGAGGAAGGGCGGCTTGGGCAGGCCGGGTACCAGGGCCAGCAGCAGCATGGAGCCGCCGCCGATGACGAGCGCGCGGCTGCTGGCGAAGAGCTGCTTGGCGGCGTCCTGGCCCAGGTCACCGTTGGTGGTCGAACGGGTGACGATGAGGCCGGTCGCGACCGAGATGAGCAGCGCCGGGATCTGCGAGACCAGGCCGTCGCCGATGGTCAGCAGCGAGTACGTCGACAGCGCCTCGCCCCACGGGAGCCCCTTCTGGGCGACGCCCACACCGAACCCGCCGAGCAGGTTGATGACCGTGATGATGATCGCGGCGATCGCGTCGCCCTTGACGAACTTCGAGGCGCCGTCCATCGCGCCGTGGAAGTCCGCCTCCTTGGAGATGTCCTCGCGACGCTGGCGGGCCTGCTCCTCGGTGATCTGCCCGGCGTTCAGGTCGGCGTCGATCGCCATCTGCTTGCCCGGCATCGCGTCGAGGGTGAAGCGCGCGCTGACCTCGGCGACGCGGCCGGCGCCGTTCGTGATGACCACGAACTGGATGACCACGAGGATCAGGAAGATGATGAGGCCGACGACCACGTTGCCGCCGACGACGAAGGTGCCGAACGCCTCGACGACGTGGCCGGCGTCGCCCTCGAGCAGGATGAGGCGCGTGACCGAGATGTTGATCGCGAGGCGGAAGAGCGTCGTGAGCAGCAGCAGCGACGGGAACGCGGAGAAGTCGAGCGGCCGCGGGATGTAGAGCGTCGCGACGACGATCGCCAGCGCCATCGAGATGTTCAACGTGATGAACAGGTCGAGCAGCATCGGCGGCATCGGCACGATCATCATCACGACGATCAGCACCACTCCGCCTGCCGCGGCGAGGTCGCTGTACTGCGAGACCTTCTTGATCGCGCCGTTCATCACGCGGCCCTCCGTCCTGCGACTCGGTAGACGTACGCGAGGACCTGCGCCACGGCGGCGTAGAGCTCCTCGGGGATCGGGCGACCGACCTCGACGTTCTTGTGCAGCGCACGCGCGAGCGGCGGGTCGGGAACGATCGGCACGCCGTGCTCGCGCGCGATCTCGCGGATCTTCAGCGCCATGAGGTCCTGGCCCTTGGCGACGACCTCGGGGGCGAGCTTGCCGCTCTCGTACTTGAGCGCGACGGAGAAGTGGGTCGGGTTCGTGACGATGACGTCGGCCTCGGGGACCGCCTGCATCATCCGCGCGCGGGAGTTCGCCATCGCGGCGCGCCGCTGGGCCATCTTGACCTCGGCCGGCAGCGACTGCGACTTCATCTCCTCCTTGACCTCCTGCTTGTCCATCTTCAGCTGCTTGGCCATGCGATGGCGCTGCCAGAAGACGTCGACGAAGCCGATGCAGAGGTAGGCGATGGCGGCGCGCTGCGCGATGCCCATGATCTCGCTGGAGAGGTGCTCGCCGAGCTGGATCGGGGTCATGCCGACGAGCGTCCCGAGCTCCGGGAGGTCGGGGATGAGCGCGGCGGCGACGATGGCGGCGACGATCGAGACCTTCGCGACCGACTTGCCGCCCTCGACGAGCGCGTTGGGGCCGAGGATCTGCTTGGCGCCCTGGAGCGGGTTGAGTCGCTTGGGGTCGGGCTTGGCGGCCTTCAGCGCCGGCTTGAGGCCGACCTGCAGCACGCTGGCGAGGACGCCGGCGATGAGGCACGCGGCCGCGATGGGGGCGACGGCGAGGCCGGTGTCGACGAGCGCCTCCCACATGATCGGGCCGACGCCCTTCTCGTTGACGACCTCCGGGGAGGCCGCGCGGATGATCGAGCCGGTCAGCACGTCCTGCATGCGCCCGACGATCGCCCCGCCCCCGATCGCGAGCGCGCCCAGGCCGGCGAGCATCACGAGGGCGCCGTTGAGGTCCTGCGACTTCGCGACCTGGCCCTTCTGCCGCGCGTCTTCCTTCTTCTTCGGTGTTGCTTCCTCGGTCTTCTCGCCGCCCGACTGGCTCATCGCTAGTTCACCACCTGGAGCGTCTGCAGTGCGGTGGACACGGAGGCCTCGAGCTCGTCCGACAGCCACGTGGCGACGAACGGCAGGGTCACGCCCATGAGGACGAGGCCGACGACGACCTTGGCGGGGAAGCCGACGGCGAAGACGTTGAGCTGCGGGACGACGCGCGAGACGATGCCGAACGCGGCGTCGGTGAGGATCAGGGCCAGGACGATCGGGCCGGCGACCTGGATGGCCGCGCTGAAGATGCCGGCGAACGCGGCCTCGACGCCGGTCATCATCGCCGGCAGCGCGGGGACGCCGTCGAGCGGGACGATCTCGTACGTCTTGGCGAGGCCCTGGATGACCCAGGCGTCGCCGCCGATCGCGATGAAGATGAGCACGCCGAGCAGGCCGTAGAGCTGCGAGATGACCGCCGACTGGGTGCCGGTGATCGGGTCGAGCACCGCGCCGTAGGAGAAGCCGATGAGCGTGTCGAGGAACGTGCCGGCGATCGAGATCGCGGCGAACAGCGCGCCGAGCACGAACGCGAACGCCGCGCCGATGAGCAGCTCCTTGCCGACGAGCCCGGCGAGCCCGATGACGTCGGGTTCGATCGTGCCGGCGCTCCGGCCGACGACCGGCGACAGGCCGATCGCGAGCGCGACGGCGACGATGCCGCGCACGCGCCCGGGCAGGCTCTGCGAGCTGAACAGCGGCGCCAGGAGGAAGAGCGGCGTCAGCCGGGCCAGCACGAGGAAGAACGCGACGACCTGCTGCTCGCCGAACTGCTGGACGAACGGGGCGAGGGTCATCCGATGAGCTCGGGGATCGACAGCCACAGCTCGGCCGTGTACTGCAGGAGCTGGTCGAGCATCCACGGGCCGCCGATGACCATCACGGCGACGGTGGCGACGATCTTCGGGATGAAGGTGAGCGTCTGCTCCTGGATCTGCGTGATCGCCTGGAACACGGAGATGATCAGGCCGACGGCGAGGCCGACGAGCAGGATCGGGAGCGCGATCTTCATGCCGAGCTCGATCGCCGTCATGGTGAGCTGGATGACCGTGTCGGTCGTCATGCGAAGGACTCCACGAGACTTCGGGTGACCAGGTTCCAGCCGTCGACGAGGACGAACAGCAGGATCTTGAACGGGAGGCTGATCAAGATCGGCGGCAGCATGATCATGCCCATCGACATGAGCGTGCTGGACACGACGAGGTCGATCACGAGGAACGGCAGGAAGATCAGGAAGCCGATCTGGAACGCCGTCTTGAGCTCGGAGATGATGAAGGCGGGGATGAGGACGTGGGTCGGGACGTCCTGGCGGGTCTTCGGGGTCTCGATGTCGCCGAGCTTCACGAAGAGGGCGAGGTCCTTCTCGCGCGTCTGGCGGAACATGAACTCGCGCAGCGGCTTCTGGCCGCGGTCGAACGCCTGGGACTCGGAGATCTTCTCCGCGCGCAGCGGGTCGATCGCGTCCTCCTTGACGGCCTTGAACGTCGGGGCCATCACGAAGATCGTCAGGAACAGCGCGATCCCGACGAGCACCTGGTTCGGCGGGGCGGTCGGCGTGCCGAGGCCGCTGCGGATGAAGCCGAGGACGACGAGGATGCGCGTGAAGCCGGTGACCGTGAACAGGAGCGCCGGGATCAGCGTCACGCCGCCGACGAGCAGCAGCAGCTGAACGGCGTCGGTGCTCCCGCTCATCGCCGGACCGTCTTCTCGCGCAGCTTGTCGAGCAGCTGCCCGATGGTCATCGGGCCGGCCGGCCGCGTCGGGTCGACGACGGCGGGCTCGGACGACGACGAGGTCGAGCTGGTCGTGGCCGGGTCGTCGGTGACCAGGCCGAGCTCGCGGGCCTCGGTCTCGGTGTAGCGGCGGATCGGCGTGACGCCGTGCTCGGCGACGCCGAGGAGCACGAGCTCGCGGCCGGCGCGGACGAGGTGCAGCGAGCGGTTCGGGCCGAGCGGCACGACGGCGGCCGAGCTGAGGCCCATGCCGGTGCTGCGCTCCTCCCGCGAGGACTTGACCTGCTTGAGGACCCAGTAGAGCCCGTAGATGACGCCGATGACGATGGCGAGGCCCACGAACGTGCGGACGAGGCCGCCGCCGGTGGAGCCGCCCGTCGGGTCGGCGATCTGGCGCGTCCCCTCGTCGAGATCGAGGGCTTTGCTCTCGCCGTAGTCCGCCTGCTTGGGCAGGTCGTCCTTGTCGGCAGCAGCCGCGAACGCGTTCGCGGGAGCGAGCAGGCAGGTGGTGGCAGCCGCGTACGCAGCCGCTTGAAGGCGAGAGGGGAGGGACATCTGTGAGGGGGACGAGCCGGTTGAGGGGGACGGCTCGTTCCTCTAGTCGGCGCGTGTTCGCCGACCTTTAGTCCCTTCTTCGCGAAGCTATGCGGCGAGCTCTGCGGCGGGGAAGCTGGCGGCCTCGACGGCAGCCAGCTCGGCGGCCTCGGAGGCCACGATCTTCGTCACGCGCAGGCCGAAGACGTCGTCGATCACGACGACCTCGCCGCGGGCCACCGACTTGCCGTTGACGAGGAGGTCGACCGGCTGGTCGGCGAGGCGGTCGAGCGTGATGACCGACCCCGGCCCGAGCGCGAGCGCCTGGCCGAGGGTCATCCGCGTGCGGCCGACCTCGACGGTGAGCTCGAGCGTGACCTGGCCGAGGCGCTCCAGGTCGGAGCCGTCGGCTCCCACCGCCACGCCATGGCTCGCGTCGAGCTCGGCGAGCTGGATCTCCTCGTTCATCTCAGGCAACTCCTCGGTCTACTGGACGGATACGTCGGTGAACAGCACTTCGTGGATCGGCACGTCGGTCAGCGTCTTGATGCGCCTCTTGATCCTGCCC
>CADCVT010000153.1 GCA_902806215.1 uncultured Solirubrobacteraceae bacterium
TGAACCAGCCGGTGAACCAGCCCCACGTCTTGCCGCCGAGCTCGGACGCCCACCAGTAGATGCCGCCGGCCGTCGGATAGGCCGAGACGAGCTCGGACATCGACCAGGCGATGAAGAGGATGAGCCCGCAGATGATCGGCCAGCCCCACGAGATCGCGATGGGCCCGCCGTTGTTGTAGGCCTGGCCGTAGGTCGTGAAGCAGCCCGCGAGAACCGAGATGATCGTGAACGAAATCGCGAAGTTCGAGAACGCGCTCCACGACCGGTTGAGGTCCTGGTTGTAGCCGAGCTCGGCGAGGCGTTCCTCGTCGCTCTTGACCGTCCCCTTCGGACGATCCCCTGCTGATACGGCCATCCGTCCCTCCTCCTCAGAAAGGTCTGGAGGGCGAGCCTAAATCCGCCGTAGGACGGATGTCAATCAAAGTCTCTCGAAGCCGCGGAAGCGCTCCCAGTCGGTGACCGCCGACTCGTACGCGGCGAGCTCGACGTCGGCGTAGTTGAGGTAGTGTGCGACGACCTCCTCGCCGAACGCGCTGCGCGCGACGTCGCTTGCCGCGAACAGGTCGCGCGCGTCGCGCAGCGTGCTCGGGACCTTCGGGCCGTCGTCGTCGTACGCGTTGCCCTCGAACGCCGGCTCGAGCTCGAGCCCGTTCTCGACGCCGTGCAGCCCCGCGGCGACCATCGCGGCGAGCGCGAGGTACGGGTTGACGTCGGCGCCGGGGATGCGGTTCTCCACGCGCAGCGACGGGCCCTCGCCGACGACGCGCATCGCGCACGTCCGGTTGTCGTGGCCCCAGCGGATCGCGGTCGGCGCGAACGACGCGGCGGCGAAGCGCTTGTAGGAGTTGACGTTCGGCGCGTAGAACAGCGTGAGCTCGCGCGCGCACGCGAGCTGGCCGGCGACGAACGAGCGGAACGTCCCATCGTCCCATTCGCTCAACGAGAGGTGGATGTGACACGAGCTGCCCTCGCGCTCGTCGAACTTCGCCATGTACGTGATCGCCATCCCTTCCTGCGCGGCGATCTCCTTCGCGCCCTGCTTGTAGATCGCGTGCTGGTCGGCCGTGCGAAGCGCCGGGCCGTAGCGGAAGTTGATCTCGTGCTGGCCGAGGTTGCACTCGCCCTTGGAGTCCTCGACGTAGAGGCCCGCGCCGTCCATCTCGTTGCGGATGCGGCGCAGCAGCGGCTCGACGCGCGCGGTGCCGAGCCGCGAGTAGTCGACGTTGTAGCCGTTGGCCGGGTCGAGTCCGCGATAGGCCTTGGCCTGCGCCTGCTCGTAGGAGTCGCGGAAGACGATGAACTCGAGCTCGGTCGCTGCCTGCGCCTGCACGCCGCGCTCATCGAGGCGGGCGAGCTGCTTGCGCAGGATCTGCCGCGGCGACGCGACCACGTCCGAGCCGTCGTGCCACTGCAGGTCGGCGAGCAGCAGCGCGGTGCCCGGCTGCCACGGCGTGGAGCGCAGCGTGTCGAAGTCGGGCTTGAGGACGAAGTCGCCGTAGCCGCCGCTCCACGACGACATCGCGTAGCCCTCGACGGTGTTCATCTCGACGTCGACGGCGAGCAGGTAGTTGCACGCCTCGGCGCCGTGGCCGGCGACGGTGTCCAGGAAGTGCCGCGCGCTCAGCCGCTTGCCCATCAATCGACCCTGCATGTCGCACAGCGCGATGACCACGGTGTCGATGTCGCCGCGTTCGGCGGCCGTCCGTAGCTCGTCGATCGTCATGGGGCGGGAAGTGTAATGTCGAGTCGTGAGACCTTTTGAGCTGGAGGAGGCGATCGCCGAACGGATCGTCGGCGGCGACATCCGTCCCGGCCAGCGGATGACCGACCGCGAGCTCGTCAAGGATCACGACGTCGGCAGGCTCGCCGCACGGCAGGTGCTCGCCGCGTTGTCGCGCCGCGGGCTCGTCGAGCTGCGCGACCACCACGAGGCGATCGTGACCCGCCCGAAGGTCGAGCACGACCTGCGCAACCCGGCCGGGTTCTCCGAGCAGATGGCCGCCGCGGGCCTCGAGCCCGCGTCCAAGCTCATCGCCGCGGACGTCGTCGTCGCGCCGCCGGCGATCGCCGCCGCGCTCGAGCTCGAACCGCACGCGCGCGTCGCGAAGATCGAGCGCGTGCGGTACGCGTCGAAGGTCGCGCTCGTCTCCGAGGAGGCGTGGCTGCCGGACGAGCTGTTCCCCGAGCTCGTCTCGCTCGGGCTGCGCGACTCGCTCTACACGCTCATGCGCGACTGCTACGCCCGCGGTCCGGCGCGGGCGGTCGAGCGGTTGGAGGCGGTGCCCGCGCGGGCGATCGACGCCGAGCGGCTGAAGGTCCCGGAGGGGTCGCCGCTCATGCTCGTCGAGCGGATCGCCTACGACGAGGAGGGCACCCCGATCGAGTTCGGGCGCGATCGCTTCCGCGGCGACCGCGCGCGCTTCGTGTCGCAGACCGTTCCCCGCGTTTCCGCGTGACGCCCTCGGTCGCGGTCGTCGGCGGTGGCGTCGTCGGGTGCGCGGTGGCGCTGGAGCTCGCGCGGCGCGACGTCGCCGTGACGCTGTTCGAGGCGCGCGAGACGGTCGGCTCGGCGGCGAGCGGGACGAACTCCGGGATCCTGCACACGGGCTTCGACTCGACGCCGGGCGAGCTCGAGTCCGAGCTGATCCTGCGCGCGAACGCGCTGCGCGAGGAGGTCATCGACGCGCTCGGGATCCCGGTGCTGCGCTGCGGCGCGGTGATGCGCGACGCGCCGGCGCACCTGCCGTACAACGACGTCGCCGCATCGCGCGGCCCGGATGGGACGCTGGAGATCCCGGGGGAGTGGGTGACCGACCCGGTCGCGTTCACGCACGCGCTCGCCGGCGCCGCGTCGTCGCTCGGTGCCGAGTTCGTCCTCGGCGAGCACGTCGCGGGCCCGCTCCCAGACTTCGACGTGGTGATCAACTGTGCCGGGCTGTACGCCGATGAGGTCGCGCGGTCCTTCGGGGACGACTCGTTCTCGATCTACCCCCGCAAGGGCGAGTTCTTCGTGTTCGACGTGCCGGTCGACCGGATCCTCCTGCCGGCGCCGACGACCCGGACGAAGGGCGTCCTCGTGTTCCCGACGATCGACGGCCGGTGCATCGCGGGTCCGACCGCGGTCGACCTGGAGGACAAGGAGGACTGGTCGGTCCGAGAGGAGGCACGCGAGGAGGTCATGCGCAAGGCGGTCGAGATGCACCCGCCGCTCCGCAAGGCCCAGCCGATCGCCTCGTACGCAGGCCTGCGCCCGGCCGGCCGCGGCGTGAACTACGTCATCGGCCGCGCCGCCGCCGACGCGCGCCTGATCAACGTCGCGGCGATCCGCTCAACCGGCCTCTCCGCCTCGCTCGGAATCGCAGAGCACATCGGCATCTTTATCTCCGGGCATCCCCAGAACTGGGGAGGGGTCAGACCCCTCCCCACTTTTTCTGGGGAGGGGTCTGGCCCCTCTACGGATTTGGTTAGGCCGGACGTGGAGTGGTGGCGGAAGTGAGACCTCTTCTGCTCGGGATCGACGAGGGGACGACGGCGGTCAAGGCGGTCGTCTACGACGTGGACCTGCGGCCGCTCGCCGCGCAGGAGCGGCGGGTCGCCACCACGCACCCGCGGCCCGGGTGGGTCGAGCAGGGCCCGCTCGAGGTGCTCGACGCGGTCGTCGAGGCGGTCGCGGCCGTGCTCGACGAGGTCGACGGCGAGGTCGTCGCGTGCGGCCTGGATCACCAGGGCGAGTCGGTGCTCGCGTGGAACGCCGCGACCGGGGTGCCGCTGAGCCCGATCGTCGTCTGGCAGGACAAGCGCGCGCAGGAGGTGCTCGACGCGCTCGCGCCCGCCGACGCCGACGAGATCCGCCGCCGGACCGGCCTCCCGCTCGACCCGTACTTCAGCGCCGGCAAGCTCGCGTGGCTGCTCGAGCACTCAGAGCTCGGGGAGGACTTCCGCCTCGGGACCGTCGACGCGTTCCTGACCGACCGGCTCGGCGGGTTGTTCGCGACCGACCCGTCGACCGCGTCGCGCACGCAGCTCGCGGTCCCCGGCGCACCGGACTGGGACCCGTGGCTGTGCGAGCGCTTCGGCGTGCCGGTCGAGGTGCTCCCGCCGATCCGGGACACCGCAGGCGAGCTCGGGACGCTGAAGCACGAGCGCTGGCGCCAGGACCTGCCGCTGACCGCGCGCGCCGTCGACCAGCAGGCCGCGCTCGCCGGCGCCGGCTGCGTCGAGCCCGGCCGCGTCAAGGCGACCTACGGCACCGGTGTGTTCGTCCTCGCGCACGCGGGCGACGCCCCGCCAACCGCGCCCGGCCTGCTCCCGACCGTCGCCTGGCGCGTCCAAGGCCGAACGGAGTACGCCCTCGACGGCGGCGTGTTCAGCGCCGGCGCCCTGCTCGAGTGGCTCGCCCACGACCTCGGACTGGCCGACGACGTCAAGACCCTGGTCTCCCTCGCTGATGCTGTTCCGGACTCCGTGGGCGTCCGGGTGCTGCCGGCGCTCGCGGGCCTCGGCGCCCCGTGGTGGCGGCCAGAGCAGCGCGCGCTGGTGTCCGGATTGAACGGCTCGACGAGGAAGGAGCACCTCTCGCGTGCCGCGCTCGACGGGATCGCGTGGCGGGTCGCGGACATCGTCGCCTCGCTGGACGACGTGTCGGTCCTCCGGGTCGACGGGGGCCTCACCAACAGCGACCTCCTCCTCCAGATCCAGGCCGACGTGGCCGGGGTCCCGGTCGAGCGCGGCCTCGTCGACGCGACAGCGGCGGGGGCCGCGGCTCTCGCCGCGGTCGGCGCCGGCCTGTGGTCCTCGACGCGCGAGATCGGCGTCCGCGTCGCGCCGGGCGAGCGGATCGAGCCCCGCACCGACGCTGCGTGGCGTCGCCGCGAGCACGCCGCGTGGCGGACGTTCGTGGAGCGCGCCGCCGACCTCGGGTAGGCCCGTCGGAGCATGGCGCTGCTCGACGCGATCATCAGCTCGTCCGACGACGCGATCTACACGAAGTCGCGCGACGCGACGATCACGAGCTGGAACCCGGCGGCGGAGCGCCTCTACGGCTACACGGCGGAGGAGGCCGTCGGGAAGCCGGTCGCGATGATCGTGCCGCCGGCGCGCGCCGGCGAGGACGTGATGGTGCTCGGCCGCATCCTCCGTGGCGAGCGCGTCGAGCACTACGAGACCGAGCGCCTGCGCAAGGACGGGCGGATCGTCCGCGTCTCGCTCACCGTGTCGCCGCTGCGCGAGGGCGACGGCACGATCTCCGGCGCGTCGATCATCGCCCGCGACATCACCGACCGCCACGCGGCCGACGAGGGCCGCGCGCTGCTGGCCGCGATCGTCGACGCCTCCGACGACGCGATCTACGCGAAGTCGCGCGCCGGCGTCCTCACGACGTGGAACGCCGCCGCCGAGCGCCTCTACGGCTACACCGCCGAGGAGGCGATCGGCCGCCCGGTCGCGATGCTCATCCCGGAGCACCGCACGGGGGAGGACACGGTCGTGCTCGCCCGGATCCTCGGCGGCGAGCGCGTCGAGCACTTCGAGACCGAGCGCCGCGCGAAGGACTGGTCGCTGGTCCACGTCTCGGTCTCCGCCTCGCCCGTCCGCACGTCCGACGGCACGATCATCGGCGCATCGATCGTCGCGCGCGACATCCGCCAGCGCATGGCCGACGACGCCGAGCGCGCGCGGTACCTCGCGATGCTCGAGGACTACAACGCGATCATCGCCCACGACCTCACCGAGCCGTTGCGGACGATCGACGGGTTCGCCGAATGGCTCGAGGTGCGCGGGGGAGACTCCCTCGACGGCCGTGCGAAGGAGGGCATCGCGCAGATCCGCGCCGCGGCGCGCCGTATGCACGGGCTCGTCGAGGGCCTGCGGCAGTACGCCAGGCTCGGCGCCGCCGAGCTGCATCCGCAGCGCGTCGCGCTCGCGGACGTCGTCGAGGAGACCGTCGCGGCGCTGCGCGAGCGGATCTCCGAGGCCGGTGCCGAGGTCCACGTCGGGGAGCTGCCCGAGATCGAGGGCGACCCGGTCCTGCTCGGCCAGCTCATGCAGAACCTCATCTCCAACGCGGTGAAGTTCCGCGGCGAGGCGGCGCCGGAGATCTCCGTCGGCGCGTACCCGGACGGCGTCGGACGGTGGGTCGTCCACGTCGACGACAACGGGATCGGCCTGGCGCCCGCCGCGGCCGACCAGGTGTTCGGCCTGTACCAGCGGCTCCACCCGCGCGAGCACTACGAGGGCGAGGGCGTCGGCATGCCGATCGCGCGGCAGATCGCCGAGCGCCACGGCGGGCGGCTCTGGTACGAGCCGTGCGAGGCCGGCGGGACGCGGTTCTGCGTCAGCCTGCCGGCTGCCCGCTCGACGGCCTGAGCGCGCCGAGCCAGGCCACGAGCTCGCGCAGCTGCGACTTGTGGAAGTACTCGGCCGCGCCGGCCTCGCGCATCTTCGTCTCGACCGTCGGGTCGTCGGTGGACGTGAAGCCGGCGATGAGCAGCTCGGGATGCGCGGCCATGAGCTCGGCCGTGCACTCGATCCCGTCGCGCCCCGGCATGTGCATGTCCATCACGACCACGTCGGGCCGCTGGCGCTCGATGAGCGGCACGGCGTCCGCGCACGTCGGCGCCTGCCCGACCACCCGCGCGGGCGAGTCCTCGAGGTAGAGCTCGACCAGCCTCCGCATCTCGGGAAGGTCGTCGATCAACAGCACGCGTACGCTGGCCCCTGCCGGCATAGGGACCTCATCGGCCGTTCGGCCACGCGGCCTGAATCTTCGCGTCAGGCGGCCGCGTCGGCCGGGATGAGGCCCGCGATGATGTGCTCGGTGCCGAGCAGGTGACGGCGCAGGATCTTCACCGCGCCGATGCCGTCCGCGTCGCGCAGGCAGGCGAGCATCCTGCGGTGCTCCTCGTTGGAGTGCCCGAGGACGGTGTCCGGGTGGGCGATGAGCGCGATCAGCTCGGACATCTCGCCCTGCACCTCAGTCATCTCGGAGACGAGCCGTGCCGTGCCGGTCGCCTCGGCGAGCGCGATGTGCCAGCGCACGTCGGCGCGGCGGTAGGCCTCGAAGTCCGGGCGCTTGTCCATCTCGGCGATCAGCTCGTCCATGCGCGCGAAGACCTCATCCTCGCCGCGCTCGGCGGCAAGCAGCGCCGCACCGCACTCGACGGCGACGCGCTGGTCGAGGATCTCGCGCCAGTCCGGCCGGAGCGTCCCGGTGCCCTGCGCCATCGGCGGGGCCTCGGAGACGAACGTCCCGCCGCTGCGACCCCGCAGCGACAGCAGGTGCCCGGACTGCACGAGCGTCGTGAGCGCCTGGCGCAACGTGGAGCGTGAGATCCCCAGCTGGTCGGCGAGCTCGCGCTCGGGCGGCAGGCGCGTGCCCGGCGGCAGCAGACCGAGGCGGATCGCGGTGCCGAGCCGCTCGACGGTCTCCTCGAAGGTGGTGGGCGGGTTGACCGGCTCGAACACGGCACCCAGCGCCGTCGCTCCCTTCATGCGAGCGACACTACACCGGTCAGCAGGCCGGCGAGCTACGTCTCTCCACGAAGCAGCGCCCGGCGGATCTTGCCGCTGGGCGTCTTGGGCAGCTCGTCGGCGAAGTCGACGACGCGCGGGTACTTGTACGGCGCGGTCTCGGCCTTGACGTGATCCTGGAGCGTGCGAGCCAGCTCAGGGCTCGCGTCGCCCGGGTCCCGCAGCACCACGACCGCCCGCACGACCGAGCCGCGCTCCTCGTCGGGCGCGGCGACCACGGAGGCCTCGGCGACGGCGGGATGGGCGACGAGCGCGGACTCGACCTCGAACGGCCCGATCCGGTAGCCGGCCGAGATGATCACGTCGTCGTTGCGGCCCTGGAAGTAGAGGAAGCCGTCCTCGTCCTCGCGCACGACGTCGCCGGTGCGCCACGGCTCGTCGCGCGGCGCGCCGAGGAAGAACGTCGGCACGGTGGCGGGGTCGGCGACGAGCTCGCCCTCCTCGATCCACAGCCGCATCCCCGGCAGCGGCCGGCCCATCGAGCCGGGCCGCGCGGGCTCGCCGAGCGGCATCCCGGGCAGCTGTCCGGTCTCGGTCTGGCCGTAGCCGTCGTGCACCCACAGGCCGGTCGCCTCGTGCCACGCGGCGAGGACCTCCGGGTTGAGCGCCTCGCCCGCCGCGACGCAGTGGCGCAGGCGTCCGAGCGGCGCGAGCTCGGCCCGCTTGACGATCACGCGGTACTCCGTCGGAGCCATGCAGAGGACGTCGACCTGCTCGCGGCGGACGATCTCGAGGCGCTCGGCGGGGTCGAAGCGCGCGTCATGCAGCAGCGCCGCCGCCCCGCGGATCCACGGGGCGATGAACACGTTGCGCGCCGACTTCGACCAGCCGCTCGCCGCCGTGCACCACACGAGGTCGCCCGGGCGCGCATCGAGCCAGTGGTTGGCCTGCACCCGCTGCCCGAGCAGGTAGCGCTGGGCGTGGAGGATCGGCTTCGGCTCGCCGGCGGTGCCGCTCGTGAACGTGATCAGGCACGGGTCGTCCTCGTCGAGCTCGACCGCCGGCGACGGCTCGGCGGCGAAGTGAGCCTCGTCGGGGACCGAGAGCATCGGCGCGGCCGGGCCCGCGGCCCGCAGCTCGGCGAGGTTGCGCTCGTCGGCGACGACGAGCTTCGGGTTCGACGCCTCGAGCCGCAGCCGCAGGTCCTTGGCCCGCAGCTGCTCGGTGCACGGCAGGACGACCGCGCCGAGCCGGAAGCACGCGACCATCGTGAACACCCACTCGGGCCGGTTGCCGATCAGGGTCATCACCACGTCGCCCCGTTCGACCCCGTTGGACGCCAACGTCGTGGCGAGCCGCGCCGCCCGGTCCGAGACCTCGCCGAACGTCCACTCCCGCCGCCGGCCGTCGCGCGCGAGCTCGACGAGCGCAAGCCGCTCCGGCTCGGCGGCGTCGACGACGATCCGGGAGAAGTTCACGCGTCTGGACACTAGTCCGGCGTTGCCATGCGCCGAACCGCGCCTATCCGGAGCGTTGGTGCACTAGCGTGCGTCGCGATGCCACGGACGGTCCTGCTTCCCCTGCTCCTCTTCGCGCTCCTGCTCGGTGCCGCGCCCGCCCACGCGGCCCTCCCGCCGCTGTCGGCCGATCCCGACCCGCGCAACGGCGGTCGCATCGTCGACGCCTCCGGCCGCGAGGTGCTGCTGCGCGGCGTCAACACCGACGTGCTCTCCGACGCGCCGGTCCTCGGCCGCATCGGCTCGCGCACGCTCGAGTCGATCGGCTGGAACGCCGTGCGGATCCAGCTCGCGTGGCCGCGGATCGAGCCGCTGCCCGGCCGCTTCGACGACAAGCACCTCGACGACGTCGAGCGGCTCGTCGACGCGCTGGCCTCGAAGGGGATCTACAGCGTCCTCGCGGTCCAGCCGCGCGGGCTCGTCCCGGGCGGCCTGCCGATCGCCGGCGCGCGCACCCCCGCCTCCTACACGGTGATGCTGCGCCGGCTGGCGCGGCGCTTCGCGACCCAGCCCGGCGTCGCCGCCTTCGACGTCGTCGACGCCCACGGCAGCCTCGCCGCGATGGCGCTGAGCCAGATCCGCGCGGGGGAGAACGACGCGGGCGCCACCGCCAGCCCGCACCTCGTCTTCGTCGGTCCGTCCTCGATCGGCGCCGTGACCAGCGACCGCGCGGTCGTCCTCGCCCCGCGGGGCACCACCGTCGGCGCGCTCGGCTCGATGCGCCAGGCCGCGCTCGGCGGCGCCCCCGTGGTGGTCTCCGAGTGGACGCCGGGCGCCGACGCTCCCGCCCACCAGGACGCGCAGAACGGCCTGCGGCTCGGGTCGTTCGCCTCGACGCCGGGCCTCATCGACCCGCGTGGGCCGCTCAGCCGCGCGTACGTCCGTGCCGCACCGGGGCGCCTCGAGTTCTCCCACTACGAGGAGCCGCGCGGCCACTTCGCCGCACGCGGCATGGCGTCGAGCTCCAACACCGCGCCGATCGAGATCTTCTACCCCGGTGCCAAGCACAAGGGCGCGAAGTTCCGCGCCCGCGGCATCTCCGGCCTGAAGGCGGCGAAGGTCCCCGGCGGCGGCCGGATGGTCACCGGGATCCCGCGCGGGCGCTGGTCCTTCCAGATTGGGCCGAGCCTGAAGTAGCGCCGTAGACTCCAGGTATATGGCCGCGACACTGACCCTGGACAAGACCGACGAGCAGAAGGCGATCACGGAGATGGTTCGTCAGTTCACTGACGAGCAGATCCTCCCCAACGCCGAGCACTACGACCACGAGGACTCCTTCCCGGAGCCCATCGTCGAGCAGATGAAGGAGCTCGGCCTGTTCGGGATCACGATCCCGGAGGAGTACGGCGGCCTCGGTCTGGACCTGACGACCTACTCGATGGTCGTCGAGGAGCTCTCGCGCGGCTGGATCTCGATCTCGGGCGTCATCAACACCCACTTCATCGGGACCTACCTGCTGCTGAAGTTCGGCACCGAGGAGCAGAAGCAGAAGTACCTGCCGCAGATGGCCACGGGCGAGCTGCGCGCCGCGTTCTCGCTCTCCGAGCCCGAGCTCGGCTCCGACGTCCAGGCGATCAAGACCGCCGCCA
>CADCVT010000154.1 GCA_902806215.1 uncultured Solirubrobacteraceae bacterium
ACTCCCCCTGGCCGCCGTGCTGGAGGGCGTCGACCGGGCGCTGACCGCGATCGCCGCGGCCAAGGCCGCCGGCGGCGGCGACGACCTCGCCCGCAGCCTCACCGCCGCGCAGGAGACCGTCGGCCGCCGCCGCGAGGGCGCGCTGCCGCCGAGCGTCGAGCCGTTCGGCGAATCGGTGTCGGTGCCGTGCCGTTGGTTCGCGAACCGCGAGTCCTTCGCGCCGGTCTCGCTCGAGTTCGACGAGCGCGGCATCTGGTGACACGACCCGAACTCGCGCGTGCGCCTGCTCCACCGCCGCTGGTACCAGATCGCGTCGATCCAGATCGAGGAGGCCGACGACGTGCGCGACCGCGTCGCCGTGCTTCGCGCGGCCTCGTTCGGCCTTGTCCGCGCGAAGCGCTGGGACGCGCCGCACAGCTGCTACGTCGTCGTCCGCGCGACGAACCACCAGGAGTTCTTCTTCGAGGTCGCCGAGGAGATCGGCTCGGTGCGCGAGCAGCTCGCCCGCGTGACCGACTGGTTCGGCGTGCACTCCACCTCGCTGCAAGAGCTCTAGCCGCGGGCTACGGGCGGTTGCGTCCGAGGAGGTCGTGCGACTGCACCCACTCCTCGGCCACGATCGCCGAGCCGAGCGACAGCTCGCCGCACAGCACGGTCGCCGCGACGATCTCGGCGAACTTCATGACGCGGTCGTTGCCGTAGCAGTCCAGCAGCTCGAGGCACTCGCGCTGCGTCGCAAGGCCGGTTCCGCCGCCGTACGTGGCGACGATGAGCGACGGGATCGTGACGGAGTAGTAGTAGTCGCCGTTCTCGCGCAGCTCCGCGTAGACGAACGCGGCGCTCGACTCGGCGACGTTCGCGACGTCCTGGCCGGTGGCGATGAAGATCGCGGTGATGCCGTTCGCCGAGTGCGCGCCGTTGTTGTTGACGCCGGACATGAAGCCGCCGAGGTTCGACACCTGGCGGGCGCGGTACATGAGCGCCGAGTTCGAGCGCATGACCCGCTCGAAGAGCTCATTCGGGACCGTCGCCTCGGCGATCACGCGCTTGCCGCGCGTCTTGAGCATGTTGACCTGCGAGCTCTTCTTGTCGGTCGCGAAGTTCGACTCGAGGAACCACTGCTCGATGGGGTCGTGGTGCGCGGCGATCCACTGGCACGCGGCCTGCGTCGCCTTGCCGGTGAGGTTCTGGCCGGCGGCGTCGCCGGTCGTGTAGTTGAAGCGCGTGTAGAGGATCCGCCCGGCGCTGTAGCGGTCGATGTCGATGAGCTTGCCGGTCTTCGTCGTCGACTCGGCGGCGGCCTTGATGTCGTCGAAGTGCGTGTCGAGCCACTCGTTGAAGTCGCGGGCCTCGCGAGCGGACTCGAACAGGAACGCGGGCGCGCGCTGCATGCGGTCGTCGACGACGGTGGTCTTCACCCCGCCGGCCTCGTAGAGCAGGCGCATGCCGCGGTTGTAGGACGCGACGAGCGTGCCTTCCGCCGTCGCCATGGGGACGTAGAACTCGCCCTTCGCGTGCTCGCCGTTGACGCGCAGCGGACCGGCGAGCCCGATCGGCACCTGCGCGACGCCCATGAAGTGCTCGATGTTGCCGTTGAGGATCTTCGGGTCGAACGAGTACTGCGAGACGTGCTCGAGCTCCGCGCCGGTGCGCCGTCGCGCGAACTCCCGGCGGGCCTGGGCGGCCTCGCGGGTGTAGTCGTCCTCCTGGTCGCGCGGGACGGGCACGCGACCGTTCTCTCCTCCGTGCATGGACGATGCCTACCCCGCCTGCTCGCGCAGGTACTCCTCGTCCAGTGCGTAGCCCTGAAGCCGCTTGTCGATCCAGTACGGCATGAGCCGTTCGAGCTCGGGCACGAGTCGCTCGCTCACCAGCCGCTCGAGCTCGTCGGGGTCGCGTGCCGCCTTGATCTCGCGCAGCGCCTCGTTGACGGGCCCGGAGCGCTTGCCCGCCTGACGGAACACCGGCTCCGCCCGCGCCCGGCACCACTTCTTCGTGTTGTCCATGCCCCGCCGGCCCGCGTGGAGGTCCGCGACGTCCTCGGCGAGCTGACGGATCGCGGCCGACAGCGCGCCGTGCTCGGCTTTCTCGACGGCGCTCGGCGGCCGGTCGGACGGTGCCGTGACCCAGTTCGAGTCGTCGAAGATCGTGTCCAGCGGCCGGAGCGCCTCCACGAACGAGCGGAAGTCGGGCGCCAGCTCGGTCCCCGCCTCCTCGTCGTTGTCCCACCAGACAACCGGCGGGTCGGTCGTCGTGCGCCGGTAGTCGAGGGCGACCCAGGTGTGGCCATCGCCTTCGAGGAGGACGAGGCCGTCGGGCATCTCCCACGTGTGCCGTATCGCTCGGCTGTCGAGGATCGTATGGCCGACGCGGGTCGGCCCCACGCCCGCGAGGCTCTCCAAGGACGCCTCCTCCGAGAACCCGTCATACGCCGCGGCCACGCCGCCGCCATTCTGGAGGCGGAGCAGCTCGACGTACGCGTCGGGAAGGGTCACACCGAGCTCCCGCTCGGCGTGCGCGAGGCGCTCGTCGGTCAGCGGCGCACCGACGCCGTGCGAAGCGGTCTTGTCCCAGAACGCGAGCTTGATCTCGTCGAAGGAGGCCATCACGCAGCTTCGAGCATCTGCGCCAGCTCGCCCGGCGTGTGCACGCCGAGCTTCTCGTAGGCGCGGGCGAGGCGGTCGTCGACGGTCTTCGGCGTCAGGAACAGCACCTGGGCGATGTCGCGGATCGTGCGACCGGACGCGACAAGCGCGGCCAGGCGGCGCTCCCCGGACGTGAGCGCCTCGAGTCCGGACGGCGTCGCCGTGCTGACGTCGGTCCCCCGTGCGCGGAGGCCGTCGCGGGCCTCGTCGGCGACGCGGACGGCGCCGCAGCCGAGTGCGACGGCGTGCGCGCGGCGCAGGGTGTCGATCGCGGCGTCGGTCGCGAGCACGCTGCCGAGGGCGAGCCGCGCCTTGGCGTGCTCGAGCCGCGCGGCCGTGGTCCGGACGGTCGCGGCGACCAGCAGCGGGAGCCCCTCGAGCCTGCGGGCCAGGTAGGCGAGGAACCGCAGCGACGCGCGGTCGCACCAGTGCAGGTCGTCGACGAGGAGCACGGCCGGGCGGTCGCCGGCGACGTTGAGCGCGACCCAGAAGAGCCCGTTGAGCGCGGCGAACGAGCCGTCGGGAGCGTCGTCCTCGAGCGCGCCGAAGACGCCACGCGCCGCGGCCGCCGCCCCGCTGAAGATCCGCTCGCGCCGCTCGGGGTCGGCGAGCTCGGGCTCGAACAGCTGCCGGACGACGCCGAAGGGGAAGTCGCGCTCGAGCTCACCGGCACGAGCGGTGAGCACCCGGATCCCGTCGGCCTCGGCCCGCCGCCGGAGCTCGGCCACGAGCCGGCTCTTGCCGATCCCCGCAGCGCCCTCCACCACGACCACGCGCCCCTCACCGGCGACGGCATCCGAGAGGAGAGCGGAGAGCTCCGAGACCTCCCGATCCCGCTCGACGAGATCCCCTCGTGACAGGCCTGTCCCCACGCCTTGTGCGGGGACTGTCCCCACACGAAGTCCCGCTTGTGCGGGGACTGTCCCCTCACGAAGTGGAGCTTGTGCGGGGACTGTCCCCGCTCCCAGGAGGTCGGCGTGGAGTGCGGCCAAGGCGGGGCCCGGGGACGCTCCGAGCTCCTCTCGCGGGAGGAGTCGGACGTCCTCGTAGACGCGGAGCGCCTCGGCGACGTTGCCCTGTGCGCGGAGGGCCTCCATGAGCGCGGCGCGTGCCGACTCGCGGAACGGGGACGCCTCGACGACCTCCCGGGCGGCTCGCTCCGCGCCGAGGACGTCGCCGCTCTCGAGCGCCGCCCTCGACACGATCCCCAGCGCGTCGACCCGGAGCTCGCCCAGCTCGGTGCGGCGTGTGTCGATCCACGGCGCCTCGAGGCCGGGCAGGAGTCCCTGGTCGGCGATCGTCACCGCCCGTCGTGCGGCTTCGACGGCGCTTGCCGGATCCGTCGCCGCGCGGGCAGAGGCCAGCCCGTCGCGCGCCGCCTCCCAGTCGATCTCCGCATCGCCAGGGAGGACGAGCACGAGCTCGCCGCGCCCCTCGATCCGCGACGGGCCGAGCGCGCGCCGCAGCCGCGACAGCGGCGGCGCGAGCTGCGCCTCCTCCCCGTCCGGCCACAGCGCCTCGACGACCTCCTCGCGGCGCACGGGCCGGCCGCGGTGCAGCACGAGATACGCGAACAGCAGCCGTCCGAGCCGCCCCGGCAGCGCCTCCTCGAGTCGCTCGCCCTCGATCTCGACGAGCAGCCGGCCGCACAGGTTGATGCGCGTGCGTCCGGTCACGAACCGCAACCCTAGTTCTTCGGGCTCCTCCCGGCGGGCGCCGGAGCCGGTACTAGGCTCCGCGGCCGATGCGTGGACGTGCCCTCATCTGCGCAGCCGTCCTCGTCGCCGGCGGCGGCGCCGACGACGAGCCGGTCGCGGAGACAGCCGGAAGCTCGTCCCAGGCTCCCCCGAGCCAGACGCAGACGCAGCCCCCGCCCGGCACCACGCAGACACAGACGCAGACGCAGACGCCCCCGACGACGGCGGAACCGGCCGAGCAGCGCTACGAGCTCACGACCCGCAGCGCGCTCGGCCAGATGATCGTCGCGCGCTACGCCGGCCTCACTCCACCCCCGACGCTCCTCAGACGAGTCCGCCGCGGCGAAGTCGGCGGCGTGATCCTCTTCGCCGACAACGTCCGCTCCAACGGTCAGGTCGCCGCGAGCGTCAAGCGGCTCCACGCCGCCTCGCGCAAGGGAGGCCACCCGCGGGTGCTCGTGATGATCGACCAGGAGGGAGGTCTCGTGAAGCGCCTGGCCGGCCCGCCGAAGCGCGCGGCATCGGCGATGACGCGAGCCGCCACGGCTCAGAGCGAAGGACGCGCCACCGGCCGCCTCCTCCGCCGCCTCGGCATCACCGTGAACCTCGCGCCGGTCGCCGACGTGGCCGGACCGAACAGCTTCCTCGGGACGCGCGCGTTCGGCACGAGCCCGACCCAGGTCGCCCAGCGCGCCTGCGCGTTCGCCGCCGGCCTGCGCTCGGCCGGCGTGGCCGCGACGCTCAAGCACTTCCCCGGCCTCGGCGTCGCGACGACGAACACCGACGACACGCCGACCGCGATCGGCCTGAGCCGCGCTGCACTCCGGCGCGGCTACGCGCCGTACACGCGCTGCGGCGAGAGCCCGGGAACGCTCGTGATGATCGCCAGCGCGTCCTACCCCAACGCGATCGGCCCCGGCCCGGCCGTCCTCACGAAGGCCACGTACAGCCGCGAACTCAGGGCCGCGGGCGTCACGGTTCCGACGATCTCCGACGACCTCGAGACGCCGGCGATCGTCAACCAGCGCACACCCGGCCGCCGTGCGATCCGCGCCGGGCTCGACCTCCTGCTCTACGCGCGGACCGAGTCCGCGTCGGCGACCGCGTACGCGAAGCTGCTGGCCGACGTCCGCGCCGGTCGCATCGACGAGCGCCGCGTGCAGGACGCAGCGGCGCGGGTGCTGGCGCTCAAGGCGCTCCTCGGCCGCCCGGTCAGCTGAGGCGGCGCCCGCGGGCTTCGCCGCGCATGCGCTCGATGGCCTGGCGGATCAGCCGCGAGACCTGCATCTGCGAGACGCCCACGACCTCGGCGATCTGCGCCTGGGTCATGTCCTCCTCGAACCGCATCCGGATGATCTCGCGATCGCGATCCGAGAGACGATCGAGCAGACGGCCGAGCGTCGCGCGCTCCTCCGCCCGGGCGTAGCCGCCGTCGTCGTCCCCCATCGACTCGCCAAGCGTTGCGCCGTCGTCGTCGTCGCCGTACGGGGTCTCGAGCGAGGTCGTGCGGTAGGCGCCGCGAGCCTGGAGCGCCTCGAGGATCTCCTCGTCGGAGCGGCCGAGCTCGGTCGCCAGCTCGGCGACCGTGGGAGCGCGACCGCTGTCGGTGGTCAGGCGCGTGACGGCCTTGTCGACCTCGAGCGTGAGCTCCTGCAGGCCGCGCGGAACGCGGACCGACCAGGTCTTGTCGCGGAAGTGCCGGCGCAGCTCGCCGGTGATCGTCGGGACCGCGAACGAGGAGAACGCCAGACCACGATCGGACTCGAACCGGTCGATCGCCTTGAGGAGCCCGAGCGAGGCGACCTGGACGAGGTCGTCGAGCGGCTCGTCCCCACGGTGGTACCGCCGTGCGAGCTTGCGCGCGAGCGGAAGGAACCGCTCGACGAGCGCCTCGCGGGCACGCGGCTCTCCACGCTGGAGCGCGGAGAAGAGCTCAGCCTCTTCCGAGGCGCGGGTGGGGTCAGCGGTGGGCGCGACGCTCGCGATAGTAGGTGCTCCTCGAAAAAAGTCCGGGCGGATGGACGTTCTGGCGCGCGCGAAGGACGCGATCAGATGGCTCCTCGCTACCCGTTACGGCCCTGCACCTATCGTGGATCAGGCCGTGTTGGCACCCGACATCACCTATCCGCCGGACCTTCCCGTCAGCCTCCGGCGCGACGACCTGCTGGCCGCGATCGGCGAGCACCAGGTCGTCGTGGTCGCGGGCGAGACCGGGTCCGGCAAGACCACGCAGCTCCCGAAGCTCTGCCTCGAGCTGGGGCGCCGGTCCATCGCGCACACGCAGCCGCGCCGCATCGCCGCCCGCACCGTCGCGGAGCGCATCGCGGACGAGCTCTCAGTGTCCCTCGGCGGCACCGTCGGCTACGCCGTCCGCTTCAACGACCGCACGAGCAAGGACACCGCGATCAGGTTGGTGACCGACGGTCTGCTGCTCGCCGAGATCCAGCACGACCGGATGCTCA
>CADCVT010000155.1 GCA_902806215.1 uncultured Solirubrobacteraceae bacterium
GCGCGCGGCCGCGACGGCGTGGGTGCAGCGACGGTTCGGCGTCGCGCTCGACCCGGCGACCGAGCTCGTCCCGACGCTCGGCGCGAAGGAGGCGATCTTCAGCCTCGCGCAGGTCGTCGACGGCGCGGTCGCCGTGCCGACGCCGGGCTATCCGGTCCCTGACCGGGGTGCGCGCTTCGCCGGGCGCGAGGTCGTCCCGATGCCGCTGCGCGCCGACCGCGGCTGGCTGCCGGACCTCGACGCGCTGCCGTGGGACCGGCTCGGCCTGCTCTGGCTGAACTCCCCGGGCAATCCGACCGCCGTCCCGATGCCGCTCCCCTTCTTGGAGGAGGCCGCCGCGCGCTGCCGCGACCACGACGTCGTGCTGGCCGGCGACGAGGCGTACTGCGAGCTGTGGTTCGACGGCAACCCGCCCGCGTCCGTGCTCCAGGTCGGCGACCGCACCAACGTCGTCGCGCTCCACACGCTGTCCAAGCGCTCGTCGATGCCCGGCTACCGCAGCGGGTTCATCGCGGGAGACCCGACGGTCATCGCGGCGCTGAAGAAGTACCGGCCGAACACCGGAACGGCGCCGCAGACGTTCGTGCAGCGGGCGTCCATCGCGGCATGGAACGACGAGGAGCACGTCGTCGAGACCCGCGAGCGCTACGCCCGCAAGCGCGCGATCGTGCTCCCGGCGCTGCTCGACGCGGGCCTCGAGCGCGCCGGCGGCGACGCGTCGTTCTTCCTGTGGCTGAAAGTGAACGAGGTTTTGTCCTCCGGTCCTCCCAAGCTCGGACCTTCGGCCGACGTCACCTGCGACGAACGCTACGCGCTGGACCTGCTCGACCGCGGGATCGTCGTCGCGCCCGGGTCGTGGCTCGGCGCCGGCGGCGAGGGCCACGTCCGGGTGGCCCTCGTGCCGACGATCGAGCAGTGCGAGCGCGCGGCGGACCTCCTCGGTGCTACTGGTGGGCGTGGAGCTCCGCGTTGAGGCCGCCCCACGTGCCGCTGCGCTGCAGCGCGACGACCGCGCCGGACTGGCTGTCGCGACGGAACAGCAGGTTCGGCCGGCCGCTCAGCTCGCCCGCCTTGACGACCTCGCCGTCGGGCAGCGTCACGCGGGTTCCCTCCGTGACGTAGAGGCCGGCCTCGACGACCGAGTCGTCGCCGAGGGAGATCCCGATGCCGGCGTTCGCGCCGAGCAGGCAACGCTCGCCGATGGTGATGCGCTCCGTCCCGCCGCCGCTGAGCGTGCCCATGATCGAGGCGCCGCCGCCGATGTCCGAGCCGTCGCCGACGACGACACCGGACGAGATCCGGCCCTCGACCATCGACGTGCCGAGCGTTCCCGCGTTGAAGTTGCAGAAGCCCTCGTGCATGACGGTCGTGCCGGGCGCGAGGTGGGCGCCGAGGCGGACGCGGTCGGCGTCGGCGATCCGCACGCCCGACGGCACGACGTAATCGGTCATCCGCGGGAACTTGTCCACCCCGTGGACGTGGAACGGGCGGCCGGCGGCGCGGCAGCGCAGCCGGACCGCGGTGACCTGCTCGATGTCGACGGGACCGAGGTTCGTCCACGCGACGTTCGGTAGCACGCCGAAGATGCCCGAGACGTTGATCTCGTTCGGCTTGACGAGCCGCAGCGAGAGCAGGTGGAGGCGAAGGTACGCGTCCTCGACGTCCTCGGCCGCGTCATCGAGGTCGCGGAGGAACGTGGTGACCGGACCGGAGTCGACGCCGCGGAGGACGTCGTGGGAGGAGGTGGTCGGGAGGCCGGGCACGCGCTGCGGTTGGCGCTCGAGCGCGGGTGCCGGGTAGAAGACGTCGAGAACGCGGCCGGAGGCGGTGTCGATCGTCGCGATTCCGTGGGCAGAGGCTGAAGGCATTCGTGTGAACCTATCGGGGCCGTGAGGGGGCGGAGCCCTACGAGCGGGAGAGCGACGCCACGACCTCTGCGGCCGGGACCTCGCGGGCGAGCGCGTGCGCCTGGCCCGCCCACAGGTTGATCGCCTCCGCATCGCCCGCGGCCCGGGCCGCCGCGCGGATCGGCCCGACGATCGCCGAGACCTGCGGGTAGCCGCTTGGCGCGTCGGGGTGGTCGCGGACGAAGCGGTTGACGAGGCTGCGTGCGCGCCGACCGGTGAAGGCGCGGGTCAGGGCGGTCGGGCCACCGGCCCTCAGTGCCTCGCGGTGCGGCGCCGGCGTGCCGGCCTCCGGGCAGAGCAGGAACGCGGTGCCGCACTGCACGGCGATCGCCCCGGCCGCTCGCGCGGCGCGGACGCCCTCGGCGTCCATGACCCCGCCGGCCGCGACGAGCGGCAGCGCCGTCTTCGCCCGGACGAGCCGCAGCAACGCGAGGAGGCCGATCTCGCCCGTGCCGTCGACGTCCTCGAAGCTCCCGCGGTGGCCGCCCGCCTCGACACCCTGGACGACGAGCGCGTCGGCGCCTGCCGCCTCGGCGATGACCGCCTCGGCCGGCTCGGCCACCGTGATCCAGACCCCGCAGCCCGCGGTCTGGAGGCGCTCGACCTCGTCACGGCTCGGGCAGGCGAAGGCGAACGAGACGAACGCCGGGCGCTCCTCGGCCGCGAGCGCGAGCTTCGCGGCCCGGTCGTCGTCGTCGAAGCTCGGCGCGCCGGTTCGCACCCCGTAGCGCTCGGCCTCGGGTTGCACCGCTTCCGCGTATGCCGTCAGCGCCGCCTCGTCGACGGACTGCTCGGTGACGGAGAGGACGTTGAGCCCGAACGATCGGTCCGTCAGGGCCCTCGTCGCGGCGATCTCCTCACGGACGTCGTCGGGGCGGCGGTAGCCCGCGGCGAGGAACCCGAGCCCGCCGGCGTTCGATACCGCCGCGGCGAGCTGCGGCGTCGACGGGCCCGCCGCCATCGGGGCTTGCACGACGAGCGGGATCTCGGTCACGGCCCGTCGGGGATCACGTCGTCACCCCACAGCACCTCGCCGCCGGGCCGGACGAGCGACGGAATGCCGGTGACGCCCTCGGCCAGCGCACGCTCGGTGTTCTCGCGCAGCTTCAGCTTCACCGCGGGGTCCGCCGCCGCAGCGAGCACCTCGTCGGCGTCGAGCCCGGCGCGCTCGGCGGCGAGGCCCACGTTCGCTGGGTCGCTCAGCGCGAGCCCGTCGACGAAGTGGATGCGGAACGCCTCCAGCGCGAACCGCTCGCTGTCGGCGAACGCCGCGGCCCGCATCGCGGTCAGGCCGTCGTTCGGCCACGGGTCGGGCCAGCGGACCGGCGGCAGCCCGCGGTCCGCGGACCGGCGCTCCACCTCCGCCATGCCCTCCTCGCGGCCGTCGGTGAAGCCCCAGGACGAGCGTCCGGTGACGTGGAAGATGCCCCCGAGGAGCACCGGGACCCAGGTGGCGCCGCGGATCCGCTCGGCGGTCAGCCAGGCGTACGGCGAGCCGAGGTCGTAGTAGAAGGTCGCCATCGGCAGAAGTTCTAGCCTGTCGGCGTGTCCCGCGCCTTCCTCCTCCTCGCCGGTCTCGCCATCCTCCTCGCTCCGGCGTTGGCGGAGGCGCACTCGCGCCACGTCCACCCGGTCACCGCCCGCATCGCGCAGGCCGGAGAGACGGGCACCCCCTGCGCCGGGGCGGCCATCCGCGCCGACCGCGTGATCACCGGCTCGTTCGGCACCGAGCAGCAGGGTTCGTACGTGATGGTGCCGTTCGACGTGCCGGCGAGCGTGACGGCCGTACGGGTCAAGTACTGCTACGACCAGCCGGAGAACCCGGTGTCGGCGTCGCAGGTCAAGCACACGCTCGACCTCGGGCTCTACGAGGCCGCGCCGGCCGGCGCGCTGTGGGGCGAGAAGGAGTTCCGCGGCTGGGGCGGGTCGTCGCATCCCGACGTGACGGTCTCCCCCCAGGGGTTCTCGACTGACCAGCAGTACACCGCACAGCCCAAGGGCCACATCCCGGGCCGGACGACACGCGGCTACCTGCCGGGGCCGATCCCGGCGGGCCGGTGGGCGGTCGAGCTCGGCGTCGCGGCCGTCGTGCCGCGCGAGCAGGGCGACGCTGACGGGACCGTCGCGTGGCGCGTCGAGGTCGAGCTCGCGACAGACCCGGCGTTCGCCGCGTCCCCCTACAAGCCCGCTGCGTACGACACCACGCCCGCCCGCTCGGGTCCCGGCTGGTACGCCGGCGACCTGCACGTGCACGCCGACCACTCGGCGCTCGGCGACGCGACGATCACCGAGACGCTCGACGCGTCGTTCGGCCCGGGCAAGCTCGACTTCATCACGCTGAGCGACTACGTCACGAGCAGCGGCTGGGGCGAGATCGGGCGTCACCAGGGCCGGTACGCGGGCAAGCTCGTCGCGCGCTCGGCCGAGGTCATCACCTACCGCGGCCACACGAACAACCACGGCTCCCTGCGCTACGTCGACCACCGCACCGGCCCGGTGCTCGAGTGGGCGCCGCCCGGCCCGCCGGCGTTGCGCCGGCCGTCGCGGGCGCCGACCTCGATCTTCGACGCGGTCCGCGGAGCGGGCGGCTGGACCCAGGTCAACCACCCGACGATCTTCCCCTCGGAGGTCCCGGCGTTCCAGAACCTGTGCCGCGGTTGCCCGTGGGACTACTCCGACGCCGAGACCGACTGGAAGCGCGTCGACGCCTACGAGGTCCACACCGGGCCGCCGGGCAACGACGGCGGCGCGAACCCGTTCACGCTGACCGCGATCGAGGAGTACGACCGGCTGCGGCGCATGGGCCTGCGGATCGCCGCCGTCGGCGTCAGCGACACGCACAACGCCGCGCGGACGCCGAACCCGATCACGCAGGCGCCGGTCGGGACCGGCGCGACGGTCGTCGGGGCCGACGAGCTCAGCGAGCGCGGGATCCGCGACGCGGTCCTCGCGGGACGGACGTACGTGAAGATCTTCGGGCCGGGCTCTCCTTCCCTGTCGCTGACGCTGTCGCGCGGCTCGGAGCGCGCCGAGATCGGCGGGCGTCTCGCCGGCACTGCGGCTTCTCTGGTCGCCACGGTTCGAGGCGGCGATTCGGCGCGCCGCTCGCTGCAGGTGCTGCGGGACGGGCGCGTCATCGCGACCGTCCCGGTGAGCTCAGACGACTTCAAGCACACGATGGACGTGTCGGGCGAGGGCGACTACCGGATCCAGGTCATGCGCGGGAACGCTCCGGATGCGCTGACGACGCCGGTGCGGCTGGGGCGCCCGCTGCCTCCGGTGCGCCGCGCTCCTTCGCCCGTCGAGCCGGGTCCGGTCTCGGGCTCGACAACAGCGTCAGTGAGGAAGAAGCGCGTGCTGCGCGTGCGCGTGTCGCCCTCCCGGGTGCGCAGCGGTCGCCGCGTGCGTCTGCGGTTCCGCGTCACCGCGGGTGGCCGCTCGGTCAGCGGAGCGCTCCTGCGGTTCGGCAACCGGAAGGTGCGCACGTCGACCAAGGGGACCGCCTCGCTGCGCGTCCGCATCACGGGCCGAGCGGGCCGCCGAACGGTCCGAGCCACGCTCCGCGGCCACCGCGCCGGGCGAGCGACGCTCCGCGTCACGCGCTGAGGGGCGCGAACGTACGTCGTGCCGGGCTATGGCCCGGCGGCGCGTACGTTCGCGGGCCAGGTGCCCGTGAACACCGGGACGGCCCAGCCGGTCAGGTCGACGTGGAGGTCCTCCTCGACGTCGACGACGAGCTCCCCTCCGTCCAGCACGACCGTCACCGGCGAGTCTCCTCCGCGCAGCACGTGCGCCAGCGCGGCTCCGGTGGCGCCCGTGCCGCTCGACATCGTCTCGCCGACGCCGCGCTCGAAGATGCGCGCGCGGATGCGGTCGGGCGCGAGCTCGGTCCAGAACGAGACGTTCGTGCGGTTGGGGAACTGCGGGTCGTACTCGATCGGCGGGCCGACGGTCGGGAGGTCGAGCGCCTCGACCTCCTCGGCGGTTCCGAGGCGGATCGCGGCCTGCGGGTTGCCGACCTCCAGGCGCCGGTAGGCGTAGCCGGCGACCTCGCCCTCCCCCAGGTCCTTCGCGCGGCCCATGTCGACGCGGCAGGTCGTGTCGTCGAGGACGGTCGCGCGGATCTCGCCGGCGACGGTCTGGATCGAGAACTGGCTGCCCTGCGCCCACCCGCGGTGGTGCAGGTACATGAGCGCCTCGCGCGCGCCGTTGCCGCTGAGCTCGGCCTCGCTGCCGTCGGGGTTGAAGATCCGCAGCCGCGCCACGAACCCCGGCTCGTCCGCCGGGCCGAGGACGAGCACGCCGTCGGCGCCGACGCCGAGGTGCCGGTGGCACAGCCGCTTCACCGTCTCTGCGTCGGGGAGCTCCTCGACGATCAGGTAGTCGTTGCCGAGTGCCTGCCACTTCTCGAACCTCATGGGTCGAGCAGTGTGGCGGCCACGTCGCCGGGGTGCTTGCCCGAGAGCGAGATCAGCTCGACGCCGGGGAGCTTGCGCATCCAGGTGAGCTGGCGCTTGGCGTAGTTGCGCGTCCGGCGCTTCATCGCCTCGACGTCGCCGGCGAGCAGCTCGTCGAAGCCGAGCGCCTTGCGCGCGGTGTCCGACGCTCCGGCGGCGTTCGCGCGCCGCACCTCCTCCTCGGCGCCCGCCGCGACCATCGCGTCGACGCGGCGCTCGATCCGCTCGTAGAGGTCCTCGCGCTCGCGGACGAGCCCGACGAGCCGCGTCGGATGCCGGGTCTCGCTCGTCCACAGCTGGTTCTCGCCCGACGGCGGCTCGAGCGCCCCGAGGTCGAGCAGCTCGTGCGCGCGGATGATCCGGCTGCGGTCGCGCGGGTCGATGCGCTCGGCCGCCCACGGCGCGCGGTCGCGCAGGTCGAGGTGCAGCTGCTCGGGCCCGCGCGCCTCGAGCTCGGCGGTCCAGCGTTCGCGCAGCTCCGGCGGCGGTGCCGGGCGCAGGTCGAGCTCGGCGAGCGCCGCGCGCAGGTAGAGCCCGGTCCCGCCGACGACGATCGGCGTCGCGCCCTCGCCGAGGAGGTCGTCGATCTCGGCGTGCGCGAGCTTCGCGTACTCGCCGGCGCTGAACGTCGCGTCGACGGGAACGAAGGAGACCAGGCGATGCTCGAGCCGGCGCCGCTCGTCCGGGCCGGCGACGCCGGTGAGGATCTCGAGGCCCTCGTAGACCTGCAGCGCGTCGGCCGACACCGCCACCGGCCGCTCCCCGCGTTCGCGCAGGAGGTCGGCGACGGCGAGCGCGACCTCGGTCTTGCCCACGCCGGTGGGACCGAAGAGGGCGAGGACGCGTGCGGTCACGCCGGGGAGGATGGCAGTGCCTGTGTGCCAAGACCCTTCTGGCGGGTACCGAGCCATCGTGGGCCTACGGATCGGGTCAGGGATGTCCGAGGGAGCCGGACTGCGGGACGCGGCCGTCGCTGCCGCCATGGCTGCGCGCGAGGGTCTCGGCGGCGCGCCGGCGGACCTCGCCGTTGTCTTCGCGACCGGCGACCACCTCGGCGATCCGGCGCTCACGCTCGATGGCGTCCACGAGGGCCTGACGCCGGGTGCGCTCATCGGCTGCGGCGCGTCGGGGATCGTCGGCGGGCGCCGTGAGGTCGAAGGCGCGACCGCGGTGACGGTGTGGGCGGCGTCGTTCGACGGCGATAGCGAGGCGTCGACGTTCCACGCCAGCGCGATCGGCGACTCGGTCATCGGCCTGCCCCACCTCGGCGGCGCGGACGGCGCGATCCTGCTCCCCGATCCGTGGAGCTTCCCCACCGAGACGGTGTTGAGCGCGACCGCCGCGGCCGCCCCCGGCGTGCCGATCCTCGGCGGTCTGGCAAGCGCGCGCACCGCAACCGGCGGCGGCATCCTCTTCCTCGACGAGGACGTGATCCTCCAGGGGGCGGTCGGCGTGCGCTTCGACGGCATCGAGCTGCTGCCGTGCGTGTCGCAGGGCGCCACCCCGCTCGGACCGGAGCTCACCGTCACGGAGGGCTCGGGCCACGTCATCCGCGAGCTCGCGGGCCGGCCTGCGCTCGAGAAGCTGCGCGAGGTCATCCTCGACCTGCCGCCCGACGACCGCGAGTTGCTGTCGCGCGGACTGCTGCTCGGGCTCGTCATCGACGGCAACAAGCCCGACTACGTGCAGGGCGACTTCCTCGTCCGCGGCCTCGTCGGCGCTGATCTCGACGAGGGCTCGCTGGCCGTCGGGGCGGCGGTCGCCGCCGGGCAGGTCGTGCGCCTCCACGCGCGCGACGCCGACTCGGCGGACCGCGAGCTGCACGATGCGCTCGGGCTGCGGCGTCAGGCGCTGGGCGGCCGGCCACCGGCGGGCGCGCTCGTCTTCACCTGCAACGGCCGGGGCCGGAGCATGTTCGGGGTCGCCGACCACGACGCCGCCACCATCGGTGCCGAGCTCGACGACGTCCCGGCCGCCGGGTTCTTCGCGGCAGGCGAGATCGGGCCGGTCGGCGGCGAGAGCTTCCTGCACACGTTCACGGCCACCGTGGCCGTGTTCCCGGGCTGACCGCGCGTCCGGGCGGACGCGTGGCAGTCTTCCGCGCCATGAGCGACGGGTTCGAGATCGCGGGTGCGACGGCGCTGGTGACGGGTGCCAGCGGCGGCCTGGGCGCCGCCATCGCGCGGTCGCTGCACGGGCGCGGGGCGCGGCTGGTCCTGACGGGCCGGCGTGCGGAGGAGCTCGAGGCGCTGGCCGGCGAGACCGGCGGGCGAGCGCTCGTCGTCGACCTGGCGGACCGCGCACAGCTCGCGTCGCTGTCCGCGGAGGCGGCGGCCGCCGACGTGCTCGTGCTCGCCGCGGCGCTGCCCGGGACCGGCCGGCTCGACACCTGGGAGACCGACCAGATCGACCGCGTGCTCGACGTCAACCTGCGCGCGCCGATCCAGCTCGCCCGGGTTGCCGCCGCTGCGATGACCGAGCGCGGCCGCGGGCGGATCGTCTTCATGTCCTCGCTGTCGGCGAAGAGCCCGCAGCCGTCGTCGTCGATGTACTGCGCGACGAAGTTCGGCATGCGCGGCTTCGCGCTGAGCCTGCGCGCGGAGCTGCACGGCACCGGCGTCGGCGTGACGGTCATCAACCCGAGCTTCATCCGCGACGCGGGGATGTTCCACGACAGCGGCGTGAAGCTGCCGCCGTTCCTCGGCACAAAGCGTCCCGAGGACGTGACGCGAGCCGTGCTGCGGGCGATCGAGAAGGCGCCGGCCGAGCTCGACGTCGCGCCCGCCTCGCAGTCCGTCGGCGCCGCGGTCGGCGGGCTGTTCCCGGGGTTCGGCGAGGCGTTCGCGCGGCGCTTCGGCGGCGGGAAGATCACCGACCAGTTCGCCGAGAACCAGGCCTCCAAGCGCTGAGTCCCGGTGGGGCTCGCCCGCGTCGTCGTCAGTCGCGACCGTCGATCGTGAAGGACGCATCGCCGCCGGTGCTCGAGACGCGCGGCTCTTCGTTCTCTCCGGCGCGCTCGAGCCGGCGGGTCTCGGGGCCGATAGCCGCGAGCACCTCGCTGGCCAGCCGCGGGCCGTCGCTGCTGCTCTCGGGCGTGGCGAGGATCCGCACGACGACCTCGTCGCCGTCGATCTCCTCGAGCAGGATCCGCGGTTCGCCGCGCGTCGGCGTCGTGATGGTGGTCTGGAGCACCTGCTGGATGTCCAGCGGGGTGACGCCGGGCCGCAGCCGCGCGCGCAGGTCGATGCCGGCGGGTTCGCGCAGCGGGATGATCGCGACGTTCAGCACGGTCCGGTTGGGCACCATGATCGAGTCGTCGCCGTTGGAGAAGACGGTGTGCAGGAGCCCGAGGTTGCTGACCACGCCCTCCATCTCGCCGGCGAGATCGCCGCCCTGCAGACGGACCCGGTCGCCGACGACGAACGGGCGCGCGCTGAGCAGCACGATCCCGGCGAAGACATTGCCGACGGTCTGCTGCGCGGCCAGGCCGAAGATCACGGCGGTCGCGGCGGCGGCGGGCACGAGGTTCGCGTTCGTCACGCCCGCGACGCGGAGCGCGACGAGCGTCGCGATCGCGGCGAAGAACAGCCGGATGAGGAACCCGACGGTCCCCGCCGTCCCAGGGTCCATCCGCCGGAAGAGCGTCGGGCCCAGCACGCGACCGAGATCGCGGGCGATGCCGAAGCCGATCACCAGCAGCGCCGCCGCCGAACCGATCCGCACCGGCACGTCGATCCCGAAGACCTCCTCGCGGAAGACGTACAGCGTCGCGGTCGCGCCGGCGAGCAGGAACAGGATCAGGACCTCGATCCGCGCGCGGCGAACCGCGCGGGCGCTCAGCTGCCGGGCGAGGCCGACCTCACGCCATGCATGGCTTCGGGTGTCGAACATCTTGCGCTTGTCCTCGGGCACGTTGGGGCGCTTGGCGGGCACGCATCCAGCGTGCCCGTGGGCGCCGGCTCAGAACAGCGACGCCTGGTCCAACGTACTCCCCTCCGTTGTGTGCGACAGGTCGGGAGCCGGCGCCGGCGGCGACAACCGTACGGCGCGCGGCGCGGCGTCCTCGATGACCCGGTCGTACGCGTGCCGCTCTGCTTCGGCCAACGTGAGCGGACGCCCGTGGCGCCCGTTGCCCTTGCGCACGCCGCGATCGACGTCCCGCTCGGTCGCGTCGGCGAGTGGCAGCGTCGCGCGAGCGGCAGCGCGCGCCTCGGCGATCTCGCGTGCCTTCGTGTGCGTCGGCTTGGACGGCCCGTTCGCGTAGCCGCCCTTGCCGGCCTTCGCCACGCCACGGAGGTCCTGCGGCCACGTCCCGGCGCGGCGCTTGTTCTCGGCGACGAGGTTCATGAGCCGCTCGCGCTCGGCCTTCGGGGCGTACGCGCCGCGCCCGTAGAGCTCGCGGTAGCGCGGCAGCAGATCGGGCCGGTAGGACTCGAGCCAGTCGAAGAAGATCTTCTTGACGTCGCCGCGGAGGTGCAGGGCGATGCCGCCGATCCCGGTCGCGCCCGCGTCGGCAGCGAGCGTGAGGATCTCCTCGACCTGCTCGGGCGAGTCGTTGATACCCGGCATCAGCGGAGCGACGAGGATCCCGCACGGGATGCCCTGCCGGTTGAGCTCGGCGACCGCCTCCATCCGCGCACGCGGGTTCGGCGTGTGCGGCTCGGTCGCCCGCCACGACTTCTCGTCGATGGTGGGGATCGACAGGTTCGCGCTGATCGGCGCGACCTCCGCGATCTCCTTCATCAGGTCGAGGTCGCGCAGCAGCAGCGGCGACTTCGTGAGGATCGAGCACGGGTTGCGGAAGTCGCGCATCGCCTCCCAGATCCCGCGCATGAGCTTGTAGCGCCCCTCGACCCACTGGTACGGGTCGGTGTTCGTGCCCATCGCGACGTGCTCGCCCTTCCATGAAGGCTTCGCGAGCTCGACCCGCAGCACCTCGGGCACGTTGACCTTGACGACGATCTCCTTCTCGAAGTCGCGGCC
>CADCVT010000156.1 GCA_902806215.1 uncultured Solirubrobacteraceae bacterium
AGAACTGCCAGTGGGGACTGTTCCTCCGCAACCATGACGAGCTCACGCTCGAGATGGTCACCGACGAGGAGCGCGACTACATGTACTCCGAGTACGCCAAGGACCCGCGCATGCGGCTCAACGTCGGCATCCGCCGGCGGCTCGCGCCGCTGCTCGAGGGCGGCCGCGACGAGATCGAGCTCATGCACGCGATCCTGTTCAGCCTGCGCGGCTCGCCGGTCCTCTACTACGGCGACGAGATCGCGATGGGCGACAACGTCTACCTCGGCGACCGCGACGGCGTGCGCACGCCGATGCAGTGGACGGGCGACCGCAACGGCGGCTTCAGCCGGGCGGACTTCGCACAGCTCTACGCGCCGCCGCTGATGGACCCGGTCTACGGCTACCAGGCGGTCAACGTCGAGGCGCAGCTGCGCACGCCGACGTCGCTGCTGCGCTGGATGCGCCGGCTCATCTCGCTGCGCAAGGAGCACCCGGTGTTCGGCCTCGGGACGTTCGAGGCGCTCGTGCCGGAGAACCCGAGGATCTTCGCCCACATCCGCACCTACGAGGACGACGTCGCGCTCTGCGTACACAACCTCGCGTCGTCGGCCCAGGCGGTCGAGCTCGACCTGAGCTGGTACGAGGGCTACCACCCCGTCGAGATGTTCGGGCGGACGCGATTCCCGCGGATCGGTCAGCTGCCGTACCTGCTGACGCTGGCCCCGCGAGGTTTCTACTGGTTCCTCCTGGAGAAGGAGGAAGGGGGATGAGCCTCGTCGAGAGCATCGATACGGAGACGCTGCGCGGCTGGCTGGTCGAGCAGCGCTGGTACGCGTCGAAGTCGCAGGAGGTCACGCAGCTCAACCTGCTCGAGGTCGCGCCGGTCGACGACGGTGGGCCCGAGCCGCTGATGGCGCTCGCGCTGGTGGAGGCGCGCTTCCACGCCGGCACGCACGAGCTGTACCAGGTGCCGCTCGGCTTCCGCCACGTCGACGAGGGGTGGAGCGAGGGCGTCATCGCGCAGGTCGACGACCGCACGATGTACGACGCGATGGTCGACCCCGCGCTCGCGCGGCGGCTCGTCGAGGCGATGCGCGACCAGCGGTCGATCGAACACGAGGACGGCGTGTGGACGTTCGCGCTCGCCGGCGGCGCGCCCGCCGACGACGTGATCGCCGACGTGCTGCCGGTCGGCGTCGAGCAGTCGAACTCGTCGATCGTCTTCGGCGATGAGCTGATCCTCAAGGCCTACCGGCGCATCGAGCCGGGCCCGAACCCAGAGCTCGAGCTGCTGCGCTTCCTCACCGACCACGGCTTCGAGAACGTCGCGAAGCTCGCCGGCTGGTACGAGCACACCGGCCGGCTCGTCGACGCGACGCTCGGGCTGCTCCAGGAGTTCCTGCGCGGCGGGCGCGACGGCTGGGAGCTCGTGCTCGAGACGCTGTCGAACGGGGGCGAGGGGCTCGACGAGCTGCGCGCCCTCGGCGAGGTCACCGCGCGCATGCACAGCGCGCTCGGCTCGGACTCCAACGACCCGATGTTCGCGCCGGAGGAGCCCTCGATCGAGGCGATCTCGCTCCTGCTCGCGACGATCGACGAGGAGATCGAGGCGGTCTTCCGCGATCTGCCCGAGGACGAGGAGCGCATCGAGCCGATCGCCGGCCGCGGGCCCGAGGTGCGCGAGCGCCTGCGCGGCCTCGCCCACACCGGGGCGGGCGGCCGCGTCATCCGCACCCACGGCGACTACCACCTCGGCCAGACCATGCTCACCGACCGCGGCTGGATCGTCCTCGACTTCGAGGGGGAGCCCGCGCGGACGCTGCCGCAGCGCCGGCAGAAGCGCTCGCCGCTGCGTGACGTCGCCGGGATGCTGCGCTCGTTCGCCTACGCCGCGTCCGCGGTGGAGATCCAGCGCGGCACCGCTGCTCCGGACGGCTGGGAGGACCGCGCGCGCGAGGCGTTCGTCGGCGGCTACCTCGACGCCGTCGACTCGCGCCTGCTCCCGCACGGCCAGGACTCGACGCAGCGGATGATCTCGATCTTCGAGCTCGAGAAGGCGGTCTACGAGCTGCAGTACGAGCTGAACAACCGTCCCGACTGGGTGCGCATTCCGATCGCCGGCATCGTCCGGCTGCTGGAGGACACCGAATGACCGACCTCGAGCGGATCCTCGCCCGCGACCACTCCGAGCCGCACGCGTTCCTGGGCGCGCACCCGCACAACGGCGGCGCCGTCGTCCGCGCGTACCGGCCCGGCGCGGAGAAGGTCGTCGTGCACGTCTCCGGCGGCGACCGGGTCGAGCTCGAGCAGGCGCACCCCGACGGCGTCTTCGAGGGCTCGGTCGAGGGCGCGACGGTGCCGTTCGCGTACGAGCTGCAGGTCGACTACCCGGGCGGCGACTCCTTCCCGATCCAGGACCCGTACCGCTTCGCTCCGTCGATCGGCGAGCTCGACCTGCACCTCGTCGGCGAGGGCCGGCACGAGGACCTGTGGGAGAAGCTCGGCGCGCACGTTCGCGAGATGGACGGCGTCGCCGGCGTCGCGTTCGCCGTCTGGGCGCCCGCGGCGCGCTCGGTCAGCGTGGTCGGTGACTTCAACGGCTGGGACGGGCGCCTGAACCCGATGCGCTCGCTCGGGCCGTCCGGCGTGTGGGAGCTGTTCGTCCCCGGCGTGGGCGACGGACACCGGTACAAGTACGAGATCCGCACCCAGGAAGGCGCCGTGCAGCTGCGCGCCGACCCGGTCGCGTTCGCGACGGAGATGCCGCCGGAGACCGCGTCGGTCGTGCACCACACGGCGTACGAGTGGAACGACGACGCGTGGCTCGAGGAGCGCAAGTCGAAGCCTCCGTACGAGGGGCCGATGAGCGTGTACGAGGTGCACCTCGGCTCGTGGAGGCGCGACCCGTCCGATCCCGACCGGCTGCTCTCCTACGGCGAGCTCGCGCCGCAGCTGGCCGAGTACGTCACCGACCTCGGCTTCACCCACGTCGAGCTCATGCCGGTCATGGGCCACCCGTTCCCCGGATCCTGGGGCTACCAGGTGACCTCGTACTACGCGCCCACGCCGCGCTACGGGACGCCCGACGACTTCCGCGCGTTCGTCGACACGATGCACCAGCACGGGATCGGCGTCCTGCTCGACTGGGTGCCGGCGCACTTCCCGCGCGACGAGTTCGCGCTCGCGCGCTTCGACGGGACCGCGCTGTACGAGCACGAGGACCCGCGCCAGGGCGCGCACCCGGACTGGGGCACGCTCGTCTTCAACTACGGGCGCAACGAGGTCAAGAACTTCCTGCTGGCCAACGCGCTCTTCTGGTCGAAGGAGTACCACTGCGACGGGCTGCGCGTGGACGCCGTCGCGTCGATGCTCTACCTCGACTACTCCCGCAAGGAGGGCGAGTGGGTCCCGAACGTCCACGGCGGGCGGGAGAACCTCGACGCGGTCGCGTTCCTCAAGGAGATGAACGAGGTCATCCACGCGCGCGAGCCCGGCGTGTCCTCCGTCGCGGAGGAGTCGACCGCGTGGCCTGGCGTCTCGAAGCCGGTGTACGTCGGCGGCCTCGGGTTCGGCTTCAAGTGGAACATGGGCTGGATGCACGACACGCTCGCGTACTTCCAGAACGACCCGGTGCACCGGCGCTACCACCACCACTCGCTGACGTTCAGCCTGGTCTACGCGTTCACCGAGAACTTCGTGCTGCCGCTCTCGCACGACGAGGTCGTGCACGGCAAGGGCTCGCTGCTGCAGAAGATGCCGGGCGACAAGTGGCAGAAGCTCGCGAACCTCCGCGCGCTCTACGGCTTCATGTGGGCGCACCCGGGCAAGAAGCTGCTCTTCCAGGGCTGCGAGTTCGCGCAGGAGCAGGAGTGGCAGTTCCACCAGTCGCTCGACTGGCACCACCTCGACGACCCGGGCCACAAGGGCGTCCAGTCGCTCGTGCGCGACCTCAACGGAGTGCTGCGCGACACGCCCGCACTGTACGAGCGCGACTTCGACCCCGAGGGCTTCTGGTGGCTCGAGCCCAACGACGCCGACAACAACGTCTTCGCGTTCGCGCGCACGAGCACGAGCGGCGAGGTCGTCGTCTGCGTGATGAACCTCGCGCCGGTTCCGCGAGAGGGCTACCGACTGGGGCTCCCGGCCGCAGGCGAATGGCGAGAGGCGCTCAACACCGACGCCGAGGTCTACGGAGGATCGAACGTCGGCAACGGAGGCGGGATCCACACCGAGGAGATCCCGTGGCACAACCAGCCGCAGTCAGCGACGCTGAGCATCCCCCCGCTGGGAGTGCTCTACCTCAAGCCCACCTGACCCGCGAACGTACGTCGTGCCGGGCTATAGCCCGGCACCACGTACGTTCGCGACGTCAGGAGCGCTTGCGGGGCTTCGCGGTGCGCTTCTTCGCCGCGCGCTTCGGCCCGTAGCGCTTCGCGCAGCGGCGCTCCGCGGCGCGACGCTTCGCGGCGAGCTTCGCCCGCGCGGCCCGCGTCTTCGGCCGCTTCGCCGTGATCCGCGCGGCCGCCTTGCGGCACGCCTTGAGCTTGGCGGCACGCGAGAGCGACTGCTTCTTCGTGACGGACGCAGTTCGCGACGCCGCCGGAGCGCCGCTCGAAGCCGGCGAGGCTCCAGAGCCCGACGACGGCGACGAAGAAGCGGCGTCCGGCTGGCCCTTGCCACCTTCACGACGCTGCGGCGTCACCGGCGCGATCGGGAGCAGCAGCGAGGAGCCCTCCGGCGACACGTCCTTCAAAGGACCGGTGAGGATGTTGTTGTCGCCGGGCCGGCCGGGGATCGCCCAGACCGTGTTCGCCGACTGGACGTGCACGCCGATGCGGTGGCCGGGCCGGACGATGACGTCCTGCGGCAGGAAGCTGACCCGTGCGCGGACCCACTTGCCCCCGGCGGGCTTCGCCGCCTCGAGGCCGTCGCGGTAGTCGACGTTGAGGAAGCCGCGGCCGATCGTCCGCATCGTGCCGTCCGGCGCGATGTCGACGAGCGTGGGGGCCAGGTGGCCGCCCGAGGGCGACCGGACCCAGGCGTCGAGGACCGGGCGCCCGGCGATGCGCGTCGGCGCGGTCAGCGCGGCGGTCGCGAACGACAGCGAGTAGTAGCCGTGGCCCACGCCGGGCTCGTTGAGCGGGTCGCGGTTGACCATCTCCTCGGTCACGGGAGCGCCGGCCCACGTGAAGACGTTGTCGACCTCCTTCGTGTTCGGCTGCGGGTCGAGCACGCCGGTCTCGCCGGTGCTCGGGTGCGGCAGCGTCGCGCCGGGCACGTCCTGGTCGAACGTGCGGCGCAGCCACAGCCGCTCGGTGCGCGAGCCGGCCGGCGGCCACGCCTCCTCCGAGCGGAAGCCGGTGCTCTCGCTCTCGCCATCGGCGGTGAAGCTGCGGCCCTCGGTGGTCACCTGCGGCCGGCGCTCGATGTCGGTCTCGCGATCGAGCAGGAAGCGGTCGAGGAACGAGTCGAGCAGCGCGTTCCAGCGGTCGCCCGACGGCGTCGCGTGGGAGTCCTGCCAGAGGTACGCGCGCTTGAGCGGGCCGTCCTCGGGCAGCGCCTCGAACAGCGCGAGGCCCTCCTCCTGCTTGACGTTGTAGTCCTGCCAGCCGTGGGCGACGAGGACGGCGGCGCGGAACCGGTCGGCGTGCCGGCGGTAGTCGCGCTCCTTCCAGAAGTCCGTGTAGTCCGGCGACGTGTCGTAGCCGGCCTGCGTGTGCGCGACCGAGTCGCACGGGTTCACGCGCGAGACGACCTTCTCGGCGAACTTCGCGTCGTCGGTGTCGGTCGGCGGGGTACGGGCGAAGCCGAAGTCGAAGCCGAACGGCGTGTCGAGGCCCTCGTCGGTCGGGACCTCGGAGTTGAGGGCGTAGCGGACGCCGTCCTGGTAGGCGTAGCCGTACCAGCGCGAGATCGCGGCGATCGGCACGATCGCCTTGAGCTGCGGGACCGCGGCGCCCTGCGAGGCGACCATGTTCGCGGTCGTTCCGTCGTAGGAGGTGCCGATCATGCCGACGCGCCCGTTGCTCCAACCGCGCGCGGCGAGGAACTTCACGAGGTCGACGCCCGAGCGGGTCTCCTTCGGTCCGCCGTAGTCCCAGCAGCCCGACGAGTTGCGCGTGCCGAGCACGTCGGCGACGGCGCGGGCGTAGCCCTTCTTGACGAGACGCTGGCCGAGCGAGTCGTTGGCCAGGTTGCCCGACCGCGTCTCCGAGAGCGTGTTGTACGGCGAGTAGGTCAGCAGCACCGGCGCGTTCTTGTGCGCGTCGTCGCGCATGACCTCGACGGCGATCTCGGCGCCGTCGACGGTCGGGGCGCGGTAGGTCTCGAAGACGACCTTCGCGTCGGCCGAGGAGACGAACAGGATCAGCAGAGCGGTGACGAGGAACCCGAGGTGCATGCCCGTTCCAACGACGCGGACGTGTCGATCTGGCGGCGCGCGTGTAGGTCCGCGCGCGACGGGGGTACGGTCGATCCTCGTGACCTACCCCTGGGATCGACCCCTGGGCGCCTTCCCGCGCTCCGACGGAACCGTGGAGCTCCGCGTGTGGGCTCCGCGTGCCTCGGAGCCGGTCTCCGCGCGGCTGGGCTCCCGTGACCACGTGCTGGAGCCCGTCGGCAACGGCATCAGTGAGGGACTGGTTCCGGGCGTGGTCGGCGACGACTACTGGTTCGTGATCGACGGCAAGCCGCTGCCCGATCCGTGTTCCAGGTGGCAGCCCGAGGGGTTGCGCGGCCCGTCGAGAGTCTTCGCTCCGAGGAATCCCGGACCGGGCCCGGGCGTCTCCCTGACCGACGCAGTTCTGTACGAACTGCACATCGGCACGTTCAGCAAGGAAGGCACCTTCGACGCGGCGATAGAGCATCTGAGCGAGCTCAAGGAGCTCGGCGTCACGGCCGTCGAGGTCATGCCGATCGCCGAGTTCCCCGGCCGCCACGGCTGGGGCTACGACGGCGTCTACCTCAACGCCGCGCACAGCGCCTACGGCGGCCCCGAGGGGCTCAAGCGCTTCGTCGACGCCGCCCATGGCCTGGGCTTGAGCGTGATCCTCGACGTCGTCCTCAACCACCTCGGCGCCAGCGGCGTGACGGCGATGGAGGCCTACGGGCCCTACTTCACCGACAAGCACGAGACGTTCTGGGGCAAGGCGATCAACTTCGACGACGAGGACTGCGACCCGGTCCGCGAGTGGGCGATCCAGAGCGCGTCGTACTGGGTGGGGGAGATGGGCGTCGACGGGCTGCGGCTCGACGCGATCCACGCGATCCAGGACCAGGGCGCGATCCACGTCCTCGCCGAGCTCGCCGCGCGCGTCCATGCGGTCAACCCGGACGCCGTCGTCGTCGCGGAGTCCGCGCTCAACGACCCGCAGGTCATCCGCCCGGCCTCGGTCGGCGGCTTCGGCCACGACGCCCAGTGGGCCGACGACTTCCACCACGCGTTGCGCACGCTCGTCACCGACGACCGCGAGGGCTACTACGCGGAGTTCGGCACCGTCGCGCAGCTCGCCAAGGCGTTCCACCGCCCGTTCGTGTTCGACGGCGTCTACTCGCCGCACCGCCGCCGTCGCTACGGCGCGCCCGCCGACGACCGCGACCCGAGCCAGTTCGTCGTCTTCACCCAGAACCACGACCACGTCGGCAACCGCGCGATCGGCGACCGCCTGCCGCGCGACGTGCAGCCGCTCGCGGCGTTCGCGGTCCTCCTCTCTACCTTCACTCCGATGCTCTTCCAGGGCGAGGAGTACGGCGAGCCGGCTCCCTTCCAGTTCTTCAGCGATCACATCGACGAGGAGATCGCCGCGGCGACCCGAGACGGGCGCCTGCGCGAGTTCGCGCAGTTCGAGGCGTTCGCCGGCCAGGTTCCCGATCCGCAGGACCCGGCCACGTTCGAGAGCTCCAAGCTGACCCGGAAGCGCGACGACGAGCTGCGCGACCTCTACCAGCAGCTCATCGCGCTGCGCCGCGACCTCGGGCCCGCCGACGCGGTCGCCGAGCACGTCGACGACGTCGGCCGCACGCTGACCGTGCGCCGCGGCGACGCCGAGCTCGCCATGAACTTCGCCCGCGAGCAGCGCGCGGTGCCGGTCGCCGGCGCCCGTGTCGTCCTTGCCACCGATGACGTCCGTCTGGAGGACGGGCACGCGATCCTCCCGCCGCTCGCCGGCGCGCTCATCCGATGAGCCGCGACGTGTGGCCGGGCCGCCCGTTCCCACTCGGGGCGAGCTGGGACGGCGAGGGGACGAACTTCTCGCTCTTCAGCGAGCACGCCGAGCGCGTCGAGCTGTGCCTGTTCGACGAGAACGACGCCGAAGAGCGCATCCAGGTCACCCGCCAGACCGCGCACAACTGGCACTGCTACCTGCCGGGCGCCGGGCCGGGCCAGCGCTACGGCTACCGCGTCCACGGCCCGTACGCGCCGGCCGAGGGACACCGGTTCAACCCGCACAAGCTGCTCATCGATCCGTACGCGAAGGCGATCGAGGGCGGCATTCGGTGGGAGGCGGCCAACGCGCTGCCGTACGTGCCCGTGGAGGACGAAGTGCCCGACGACGCCGACCTCGTCATCGACGAGACCGACAGCGCGCCCGCGATCCCGAAGTCGATCGTCATCGACTCGGGCTTCGACTGGGAGGGCGACGAGCTGCCGCGGCGCCCGTGGAGCGAGACGGTCATCTACGAGGCGCACGTCAAGGGCTTCACGAAGCAGCACCCGGACGTGCCCGAGCACCTGCGCGGCACGTACGCCGGGCTGGCGTCGGACGAGGCGATCGCGCACCTCGAGTCGCTCGGCGTGACCGCGGTCGAGCTGCTGCCCGTCCACCACATCGCCGACGAGCACTTCCTCGACGAGCTGGGCCTGACGAACTACTGGGGCTACTCCTCGATCGGCTACCTCGCGCCGCACGCCGGCTACAGCGCGTCGGGCACCCGCGGCGAGCAGGTCTCGGAGTTCAAGGGCATGGTCAAGTCCCTGCACCGGCACGGCATCGAGGTGATCCTCGACGTCGTCTACAACCACACCGCAGAGGGCAACCACCTCGGCCCGATGCTCGCCTTCAAGGGCATCGACAACGAGAGCTATTACCGGCTCATGCCC
>CADCVT010000157.1 GCA_902806215.1 uncultured Solirubrobacteraceae bacterium
CGAGCTGCGCGCGCGGTTCGATCCCGCTCGGCTCCCGCGGGAGCCGACCGTCTGGCCGCAGCGAAGTCCTGCGGTCTAGTCAGGGCATAGACTCCGCGCCAGTGCCCGTCGACCTCCAGGCCTTCGCCGACCGCGCCCGACGCACGGGGCGCATGGGCATCGACACCGAGTTCATGGGCGAGGGTCGCTACCGGTCGCTCCTGTGCGTCGTGCAGATCGTCGTCGAGAACCCCGAGGATCCCTCCGACGAGGTCCAGGTCGAGGTGCTCGATGCGCTCGACGACTCGATCGACCCGACGCCGGTCGCCGAGGTCCTCGCCGACCCGGCCGTCGAGGTCGTCCTCCACGCCGCCCGCCAGGACGTCGCGCTGCTGCGCCGCACGTGGAGGACGACGGTCACGAACGTCTTCGACACCCAGGTCGCCGCGGGCTTCACCGGCCGCGGCGCCCAGATGGGCTACGACCCGCTGCTACAGGACCTCCTCGGGATCCGCCTGAGCAAGAGTGCGAGCTTCACGAAGTGGGATCAGCGCCCGCTGACCGACGAGCAGGTCGAGTACGCCCGCGGCGACGTCCTGCACCTGCTGCAGCTCGCCTCGGCGATCCAGGCCGACCTCGAGCGCCTCGGCCGGCTGGACTGGGCCCGCGAGGAGTGCCGCTTCCTCGAGGCGAGCACCGACGAGCGCGACCTCGACGTGGTCTTCAACAAGCTGCCGCGGATCGGCGGGCTCGAGCCCTCGATCCGCGCGGTCGCGCGCGAGCTCGTCGAGTGGCGCGAGGAGACCGCGCGCACGCAGGACAAGCCCATCTCGACCGTGCTCGCCGACGCGCCGCTCGTGGAGATCGCGCGCCGCAAGCCGCGCGACATCGACAAGCTCCGCCAGATCCGCGGGCTCAACGAGCAGACGCTGCGCCGCCGCGGGCGCGACATCGTCGCGGCGGTCGAGCGCGGCCGCGACCGCGAGCCGATCCCGCGCGACGGCGACAAGCCGATCGGGCACGACCCGCTCGACAGCCTCGCGATCGCGCTGTGCGAGGCGCTCGTGCGCTCGCGGACGCTCGAGTCCGAGATGGCTTACGAGCTCGTCGCCGCGCGCGCCGACCTCGAGCGGATCGTCAAGTCGGTCCGGGTCGGAGCCGAGGAGCCGAAGGTCCGGACGCTCGCCGGCTGGCGCCGCGAGCTCGTCGGCGCGGAGCTCATCGAGCTCCTGAACGGACGGCGCACCCTGCGCCTGCTGCCCGACCGCCGACTCGCGGTCGAGTCTTCCGAGTAGAGTCACCCTCGATGGCTGCTCCCCCCGCGGCCCGGCCCCTGGAGGGGCTGCTAGCCGAGGCCGGACGCCTCTTGGCGTCCTCGCTCGAGCTGGACGACACGCTGCGCACGGTGGCGCGCCTGGCGGTGCCCGAGTTCGCCGACTGGGCCGCGGTCGACATCGTCGAGCACGACGGGACGCTGCGTCAGCACAGCTCCGGCCACGACGACCCGCGCAAGGACGAGCTGATGCTGATGATGCGGCGGCGGCTGCGCCATCAGATCGCGGCGGGCGAGCGGCCGATCGACGGAGTCACGCTCGCGGTGCAGACGGGCGAGCCGGTCGTCGTGCAGGTCGCCGGCGGCGACCCGACGCTGCTCGAGTCAGACGAGGAGCGCCGTCTCTTCGCCGAGATGAACCCGACCTCGTACCTCATCGCCCCGCTGCGGGCGTCCGAGCGCGTCATCGGGGCGATCACCCTCGTCTCGACCGACCCGACGCGGCTCTACGACGAGGGCGACCTCCCCGTGGTGCTCGAGCTCGCCGACCGCTGCGCGCAGGCGGTCGACAACGCGCAGCGCTACGACGAAGCGCAGTCGGCGCGGGCCCTGCTCGACGTGGTCTTCGCGACGGCGCCCGTCGGCCTCGCGCTGCTCGACGCCGACCTGCGGTTCGTGATGCTCAACGCGCGCATGGCCGACATCAACGGCCATCCCATCGAGGAGCAGCTCGGGCGCACGATGACCGAGGCGCTCGGCACCGCCGGGCGCGCACCGCAGGACCTCGCCCGTGAGGTCGTCGGCTCGGGGCAGCCGAAGACGGACGTCGAGATCGTCGGCGAGGGCCGTGCGTTCCTCGGCTCGTACGCGCCGGTGACCGTCGACGGGCGGGTCCTCGGCGTGATCTGCGCGGTCGTCGAGACGACCGAGCGCCACCGCGCGCACGAGCGGGCGACGCGGCTGCAGCGCGTCACCGAGCAGCTGTCGGCGGCGCTGCGCAAGGACGAGGTGGCCGAGGTCATCCTCCGGGCGGCCATGGAGGCGACCGGCGGCACGTGCGCGGTGCTCGGGCTGCTGGAGGGCGACGCCCTGTCGATCGGCCACCGCGTCGGGATGGCCGGCGGCGCCCCGACGCTGCTGCCGCTCGGCGTCCAGGCGCCGATGCCGCTGGCCGCGCGCACGGCGGCACCGGTCCTGATGAGCACGCGGGTCCAGTGGCTCGAGCGGTTCCCCGATGTCCCGCCGCGCGGCGACTTCGAGGCGTTCGCGGCCGTGCCGCTGCTGTTCGAGGACCGTGCGCCCGGGGTCATGGGCATCGGCTTCCCGGTGCAGCGCGGCTTCGACGATGGCGACCTCGAGATGCTGCTGGCGATCGGCCGCCAGGGCGCGCAGGCGCTTGAGCGCGCCCGCCTGTACGACGAGCGCGAGTACGTGGTGCGCACGCTGCAGGAGGGCCTGATGCCCCGGCAGCTCCCCGCCGTGCCCGGGCTCGACGTCGCCGTGCGGTACCGGCCGATCGGTGGCGGCGGCGAGGTCGGCGGCGACTTCTACGACGTCTTCGACGTCGCCGAGGGCTGCTGGCTCGTGGCCGTCGGCGACGTCTGCGGCAAGGGCACCGCGGCCGCGGTCGAGGCCGGGGTCGTGCGCAACACGATCCGTGCGCTCGCCGTCCGCGACTCGCAGCCCGCCGAGATCCTGCGCGGCGTCAACGCGGCGCTCATGCGCGAGCCGAGCGGCCGGGCGATGTCGACCGCGGCGTGCGGCACCGTCGGGCGCGACGACGACGGCGGCGGCTTCACCGTCACGCTCAGCGGCGGCGGGCACCCACCCGCGCTCGTGCGGCGGCGGGACGGCAGCGTCGAGGCCGTCGAGACGCCCGGCCCGATGCTCGGCGTCCAGCCCGATCCGCCGCTCGTCGAGACGACCGTCCATCTCGCGCCCGGCGACCTGCTGCTGCTCTACACCGACGGCGTCATCGACGCGCGCAGCGGCCGCGAGGTCTTCGGCGAGGCGCGCCTCGAGGCGGCGCTCGCGTCGGCCGGAGGCGACGCGGCATCGGTGCTCGCGGCGCTCGACGCCGCCGTCCGCGCGTTCCAGCCGGGGCCGGCGCGCGACGACAAGGCGCTGCTTGCCGTGCGCGTCCCGGCCTAGACGGTGAGCGCGGTTTCGCGCAGCGCGGCGACCACAGCTTTGATCGTCGGGCGTCCCGCGGCGGTCCGGCGGCTGAACGCGTAGATCGTCCGGCCGAGGTCCGCCTCGGCGATCGGCCTGACGACGACGCGCTCGTCGCGCTCGGCGTTGGAGAGGCCCGGCAGCATCACGATCCCCTGCCCCGCCGCGACGAGCGCGAGCAGGATCGCGGTGTCGTTGGCCCAGTGCAGGACTTCGGGCTCGAAGCCCCCGATGAGGCGGCAGCTGCGCAGCTGGGTCCGCGCGAACTGCGTGTCCGGGTGCGGCGAGAGCCACGTCTCGCCGGCCAGGTCGCGTAGGGCGACGGGGCCGCCGTCGCGCGCCTTCGGATGGTCCGGCGGGAGCGTCACGGCGATCGTGTCGCGGCACAGCTCGACGCGCTCGAGTCCGGTGTACCGCGTGCGCGGCGCGTCGTCGTACTCCTCGGCCACCGCGACGTCGAGCTCGCCCAGCGCGACCGCGGGCAGCGACTGCTCGGGCTCCATCTCCTTGACCTCGACGCGCACCTCGGGGTGACGCTCGGCCAGGACGGCGAGCGCGGGCGGGACGAGGCTGAGCAGCGGCGTCTGCAGCGACGCCAGGCGAACGCGGCCGCGGACGGCGCCGGCGGCGTCCTCGAGCTCGGCCTCGGCCTGCTCGAGGCGCCCGAGCAGGACATCGGCGTGGTCGACGAGCCGCAGCCCCGCGTCCGTCAGACGCAGCCGACGGCCGACGCGCTCGGTCAGCGGGACGCCGGCCTCGCGCTGCAGCTGCGCGAGCTGCTGGCTGACCGCGCTCGGCGTGTACGCGAGCGCCTCGGCCACCGCGGCGACCGTCCCGCGGGCGTGGAGCTCACGAAGGAGCAGGAGCTTGCGCAGGTCGAGCATCGCCGCCGCAACCTACGAGGGCGGCGCACGGTGTGGAAGGGCGGCGTTCGTTCAGGCGGTCTGGCCGGCGGCCCTCGTGCGTCGCTCGGTGTGCAGCATGCCGCCGCATCGGCGGCAGCTGCGACCCGCGCGCACGGCGAGGTGCGCGAGCTGGTCGAACCAGGTCGTTCCGCAGTCCGTGCAGCGCATCGCGCCAGGCTTCAACTGGGCGCTCGCCTGCGAGCGCCGCTCTGCGTCGGTCATCTTCATCTTCCTCCGCCTCCCGTGCGAAGTCTCTCTCCGGACGATTGAGTCAATCACGACAAAGCGTCCACTTTCAAGGCCCGCGGTGGTGACGACAACCCGTGCTGCTGAGTTTTGCGACGCTGTGTTTCATGTGCCGAAACATCCGCACCCTCCACAACTTCGAGCCGGCCGCTACCGAGGACGAGGTCCGCAGCGCCGCGCTGCAGTACGTCCGCAAGGTCAGCGGGACGACGAAGCCTTCGAAGGCCAACACCGAGCCGTTCGAGCGCGCGGTCGAGGAGATCGCGGCGATCACGTCGCGCCTGCTCGAGGAGCTCGTCAGCAACGCGCCGCCCAAGGACCGCGAGATCGAGGCCGCCAAGGCGCGCGCCCGCGCCGCGGAGCGCTACGCCGCCACGGGGTAGTTGTCTGAGCAACTAGCTGCGCTAGACTGGTCGCATGAGCGATCTCGTCTTCCGCGAGCGAACCGCCGACGGCGACGCCGCCGGCCTGCTCGTTCTCCACCACGGCCGCGGGGCCGACGAGCACGACCTGCTCTCGCTCGCCGACGTCCTCGACCCCGAGCGCCGGCTGCACGTCGTGACGCCTCGCGCGCCGCTCCAGCTGCCCGGCTGGCCCGGCAACCACTGGTACGTCGTGCCGCGCGTCGGCTACCCCGACCCGGACACGTGGCGCGCCGCGTTCGCTGCGCTTGCCGCCTTCCACGACGAGCTGTGGGAGCGCACGGGCATCGCGCCGTCGGACACCGTCTTCGGCGGGTTCTCGATGGGCTCGGTGATGTCGTACTCGCTCGGCCTCGCCGCCGACCGCCCCGCCCCCGCCGGCATCCTCGCCTTCAGCGGCTTCGTTCCCGTCGTCGAGGGCTGGGAGCCGTCGCTCGCCGACCGCCAGGCGCTGCGCGCGTTCGTCGCCCACGGCCGCCAGGACCCGATCATGGAGGTCGGCTTCGCCCGCCGCGCGAAGGACCTCCTCGAGGCTGGAGGGATCGACGTCGAGTACCACGAGTCCGACGCGGCCCACCACATCGACCCGGCCCACGTCCCCGCCGCGGTCGCCTGGCTCCGAGCGGCGATCCCCGCGCCCGCCGCTTAGCGCGGCACTGCCGCCACCCCATCCGGGCCGGCGGCCTCCCGCCGCGAACGCCTGCCACCGCGAGCGCTCAGCAGTCCATCAGCGATTTCACCGTCGTCTGAAGCTTCGCGAACGAGATCGGCGTTCCCTCCGGGACCCAGGCGTCGCCGGTCCCCATGAGCGTGGGTGCCGTGATCCACGCCTCGTCCGTACCGCTGCGGTCAGGCGCCTCGCCATGGAACCGCTCCAGGAACGCGTCGAGGACGCGAGCGTTCTGCTCGTGCTTCACGGCTGCAGTGAGCGGCGTCCTGAACTCATGGATCAGGACGACGGCGTGCGCGGCACCGTCGGACTTGGCGTCGGCGAGCGTGCCCGCGAGCGCTGAGAGCAGCTGATAGCCGAGAAGGGCGACCGGCGGGCGTCCACGATCCGTGTCGATGGTCGTGCCGAAGAAGAGCCCCGTCAGCCGGTCGACGCGCGCGGGCCCGCGCCACGTCCGGCCCTCCAGTGGGTCGAGCCGGCGGGCGCGCCACGGACCTTCCACTGCTCGAGGCTCTCGATCGGCTCGCCGTGCCGGCTGCTGAAGTGCATACCGGCAGCTTCGCCAGTGGCCGTGCTCGCGGCAACCCGGCATGATCGGCCGATGCGTCGCATCGGTCTGCTGGGCGGGATGAGCTGGGAGTCCTCGGCCGAGTACTACCGGTTCGTCAACGAGGCGGTTCGGGATCGGCACGGTGGGCTTCACTCGGCCGACCTCGTCATGCGGTCGGTCGACTTCGTCGAGGTCGAGGCGCTCCAGCGGTCGGGGCGCTGGGACGAGGCGGGGGCGCTGCTCGCGCGCGAGGCACAGGGGCTCGTCGCCGCGGGCGCGGAGCTGCTCGTGCTGTGCACGAACACGATGCACAAGGTCGCGGACGCGATCGTGGCGGCGGTCGACGTGCCGTTCGTGCACATCGCCGACACGACCGCGGACGCCGTGCGGGCGGCGGGACTCGAGCGCATCGGCCTGCTCGCGACGGGCTACACGATGGAGCAGGACTTCTACGTCGGCCGGCTGCGCGACCGGCACGGGCTCGACGTGCGCGTCCCGGACGAGGCCGACCGGCGCATCGTCCACGACGTCATCTACGAGGAGCTGTGCGTCGGCGTCGTCGACGACGGCTCACGCGAGGAGTACCGCCGGATCATGAGCGCGCTGGCCGACGGTGGCGCGCATGGGATCCTCCTCGGGTGCACCGAGATCGACCTGCTCGTCGGGCCGGAGGACTCGCCGGTGCCGGTGTTCGACACGACGCGCCTGCACGCCGAGCGCGCGGTCGACCTAGCGCTCGCCTGACCCGACGGCCCGGGCCGACGTGCGGCCGAGGTAGCCGGTCAGCACGGACTCGAAGTACCTCGTCACGTCGACCGCTCCGGTGAGCGCATGC
>CADCVT010000158.1 GCA_902806215.1 uncultured Solirubrobacteraceae bacterium
CGGCCGCGACCGGGCGCGGATGGTCGCGGACCGGCTAGGCCTGCCCGAGCACGATGATCTCGGTCTCCTCGCCGAACGAGCCGCCGAAGCCGAGCCGGAAGTCCATCGGCACGCCGATGACGAGCGCGACGTCGGCGCCCTTCAACCCCGTCGAGCGCGCCCGCGAGAAGAAGTTCGGGTGATCGGCGGGCAGGCAGCCGCGCGCGAGCCCGTTGAGGAACACGGGGATCCGCAGCTCGGACGCGAGCGCGAGCAGCTGCTCCTCGCCCCTCCCCCAGTACAGCCCCGTGCCGGCAATGATCACCGGGCGCTCGGCGTCGCGCAGCAGCGCGGCGGCGCGCTCGACGCCCTCGGCGGCCGGTCCCTCCCACGGGCGCGGCAGGGCGGCGGACTCCGACGACTCCGCGGCCTCCATGAAGACGTGGTCGAGCGGCAGGTCGACGAAGGTCGGCCCGCTGTGCGGCGTCACCGCGGCAGTGAGCGCCTCGTCGACCAGCCCCGGGATCTCCGCGGTCGAGTCGGCCGTCGCCGCGAACTTCGTCAGCGGCCGCACGAACGGCACGTGGTCGATCTCCTGCAGCGACCCCTGCCCCCAGCGCATCGCCGGCGCGCGCCCGCCGAGCACGAGCATCGGCGAGTTGTTCATCGAGGCCGAGCCCATGGCGCTCATGCCGTTCGTCACGCCGGGCCCGGCGGTGAGCGCGCACACCCCCGGCTCGCGGGTGACCTTCGCCCACCCCTCGGCCGCGAACGCCGCGGCCTGCTCGTGGCGGACGTCGACGATGTCGATGCCCTCCTCGCGGCAGCCGTCGTAGACGGAGAACAGATGCCCGCCGGAGAGCGTGAAGAGCTTCGTGACCCCGTGCGCCTTCAGGCGCTTGGCGACGAGCCTGCCGCCGTGGAGCTGGGTGCTGGTGTCGGACTCGGTGTCGGTCGCCATCGGCCGGATGCTACGGGCCGGGGAGCCCAGAGGCGCACCTTCTCGCTCTTGCCCTTCAGCGCGACCACCGGCCGCTCGTCGAACCCGCCGAACGGCAGCGTCAGCAGGCACCGCGTGGCCTCGGTCAGGAGCACGACGTCGCCGGTCAGCCGCGTGACCTCCTCGACGCGCGACGCGGTGTTCACCGGGTCGCCGATGACCGTGAACTCGACGTGTCCGCCGCCACCGAGCGTGCCGGCGAGGACCGGCCCGGAGTTGACGCCGACGCCGATCGTCAGGTCGCCGCCGTAGGCCTCCTCGACGGTCGACGCGATGTCGAGCGCGGCGAGCACCGCGCGGTCGGCGTGGTCCGGTAACCGCTGCGGCGCGCCGAACACGCCGAGCAGCCCGTCGCCGACGAACTTGTTCGCGTGCCCGCCGTGGCGCTCGAGCGCGGGGACGACGCGCCCGTAGAAGTCGTTGAGGCGCCCGACGAGCTCGCGCGCCCCCGTGCGCTCGGCGATCTCGGTGAACCCGCGGATGTCGAGGAAGAGCACCGACACCTCGACCTCCTCGCCCTCGAGGTCGGTCGTCCCCTCCGCCAGGACGCGGTCGATGACGCGCGGGTCGACGAACGCGCCGAACGCCTTGCGCAGGCTCTCGCGCTCCTCCAGGCCGGCGATCATCGTGTTGAACGACGCGGCCAGCTCGCCGGTCTCGTCGGTGGTCAGCAGCGGCGCCTGCGCGCCGCGCTCGCCGTGGCGGACGCGCTCGACCGCGTTGCGGAGCGCGTCGATCTGGTCGAGCATCGAGCGCGCGAGCAGCAGCGTCACCCCGAACGAGATCGTGAGCGTGACGGCCACCGCGATGAGCACGTCCCAGCCGAGGTCGGCGAGGTTCTGGTTGTCCGGCGCGGCCGAGAGCCCGGAGACGACGACGCCGGTGATGACGTTGACCGCCGGCAGGGTGAGCAGGAGCTTCCACCGCAGCGGCACGGCGACGCCGCCGAGCTCGGCCTCCGGCGGCAGGTCGCTGGAGACGTCCTCGAGCACCGGCCGCATGAGCAGCTCCATGCCGAAGAACCGGATGAGCACGCCGTAGGACAGGCACACCGCGGCGCCCGCCGCGATGATGAAGAACGCGTACCAGACGAGGTCGAGCTCCCACGTGACGTACAGCGACACCGGGACGACGTTGAGCGCGACCGCCCAGCGCCCTCCGGCGAGGAAGTTGCGGGCCAGGCCCGACAGCGCGGTCCACGCCTCGACCGCGGTCTCCGCCGTCCGCCGGCCGTTCAGCCACGGCGAGGCCGGCTCGATCAGGCGGAACGCGTACCGCGACGCGACGACGTTCTCGATCACGACGAGCCCGACGACGACCAGCGCGAGCCGCGCGAGGTCGGCGCCCGACATGTCCTGGTAGAGGCGCAGCAGCGCCACGCCGGCGAGGCCGACGACGTAGGCGAGCCCGAGCAGGAAGAGGAGCGCCGCCCGTGGGTACTGCGGCCCGAGCCTGCTGTACGCGAAGCGCAGAGCGCGTTGCTGCACGCCACGGACGATAGGGCGACTGGCCTCGCCCAGGCGCGCTCGCGCGACGCGCGCGCGTCAGACCGAGGCGATGACCGCGCGGGCGGACGGCGCCTGGACGGCGGCGACGGCCTCGTTGATGCGGTCTTCGCCGTCGAACAGCAGGCGCCCGACGCGCACCGCCGGGAGCCGCTCGGCGCCGTGGTCGCGCAGGCGCTCGGCGGCGGCCTCCATCGCGGCGTCGCGCGACGCGTCACCGGCGGCCGCGAGCGAGTCGTCGAGGCCGAGGCTCGCGGCGGCCGCGGCTTCGGCGAGCACCTCGGGATGGTCGAGCTCGAAGCCGCCGCAGTAGGCGAGGCGGGTCGCCGCCAGGACGAACGCGGCCCCGCAGCCGCGCTCGGCGGCCAGGGAGGCGACGCGCATCGCGGGCCGGACCGAGAGCGAGTGCACGTCGGGCCACACGATCGGCATGGCGAGCGCGCGCGCCCGCTCCTCCGCGATCGCGCGCGAGGGCGGCAGGGTGTGGATGACGTCCGCGAGCACCGGGCGCCAGGTGACGGCGGTGAACAGGCGGTCGACGCGCTCGGCCGCCAGGTACGTGAACGGCGAGCTCAGGTCGAAGTAGAACGTGACGCGCGGAGACCGCGGTGCGCCGGCCGTCGGGCCGGGGTCGTGGCGCTCGAAGCGCCGGGCGGCAAGCGAGATGACTTCACCCACGACACTTCGAACGACCGGGCGTCACGTTTCTTGCGCGTGCGCCGTCAGGAACTTTCGATCCGAGGATTTATCCGCCACGTACGACGTTTGCCTACGGTTGCACCAAGATTTCCCCCCGTACACCCAACTCCTGTGTAAGGTCGCACCAAGATGCCTTCCGTTCCGCCCCCCAAGCGGCATCCATACAACCAGTGGTCGCCTGACGCTCGGGCGCTCGACCTCGTCGGTGACAAGTGGACGCTGCTCATCATCCGCGACCTCGCCGCCGGCCCCCGGCGCTTCGTCGAGCTCCAGCGTGTGCTCCCGGGCATCTCGACGGAGCAGCTCCGCTCTCGCCTGAACCGCATGGTCGCCGACGGTCTCCTGACCCGTCAGCGCTACCGCGAGGTTCCGCCGCGCGTCGACTACGAGCTCACCGAGCGCGCCCGCGACGTCCTTCCCGTCGTCGCCGAGCTGGCGACCTGGGGCTACGCGTGGGCGTGGAGCCCGCCGCGTCCCGGCGAGGCCGTCGACATCGGCGCGATCCTCCGCGCCTCCTCCGGTCACGCCGCCCCGCGCAGCGGGCGCACCGGGACCGCCGAGCTCGTCGTGAGCACGCGCGGCCGCGCCGACCGTCACTACACCATGCAGCTCAGCCGAGACGCGATGACGATCGAGGAGCGCCCCGCTCCCGACGCCGACGTGCGCGTCAGCGGCAGCGAGAGCGACTGGGTCGAGGCGTTCAGCCCGTCCGCGTCGCGCAGCGGGCTCATCATCGAAGGCGACGCCTCCGTCGCCGACGCGGTCCTCGACCTCTGCGGGGCGCCTGCCGCCGCCGAGTCGAGCGACGCCTCCGCCGTCGCCTAGTACCTGGCGGGCTCGGAGACCGAGGCTCAGGCCGTCGCCGTCGCGACGCCGGCCGCGACCTCGGTCCCGATGTTCTCGCCGCGACACAGCGCGGTCATCGCGCCCGAGCGCTTGAAGTCGAAGACGTGCAGCGGCATCCCGTGGTCGCGCGCGAGGATGATCGCGCCCTGGTCCATGACCTTGAGCCCGCGCTCGAGCACGCCGTTGTAGTCCACCGACGTGTAGCGCGAAGCGTCCGGATCCGTGCGCGGGTCGGCGTCGTACACGCCATCGACGCCGTCCTTGGCCACGAGCACGGCGTCGGCGCGCAGCTCGACCGCGCGCTGCACCGCCGGGTAATCGGTGGTGACGTAGGGCTGGCCGATGCCGCAGGCCAGGATGACGATCTTCTTGCGCTCGAGGTGCCCGAGCGCGCGCAGCCGGATGTACGGCTCGGCCATCGACGTGATCGGCACCGCCGTCAGCACGCGGACGTCCTCCAGGCCGTGGGCATGCAGCACGCCGCGCAGCAGCAGGCCGTTGATGACCGTGCCGAGCATGCCGATGTTGTCGGCCTCGGCGCGCTCGATGTTCCAGTCGTCGGCGACGTTGCCGCGGAAGATGTTGCCGCCGCCGACCACGGCGGCGACCTCGACGCCCAGCTGCTGCAGGCTCAGGATCTCGCCCGCCACGTGCGCCAGAGCATCCGAGTCGATCCCGATCGGGTCATCGCCGGCGAACGCGCGTCCGCTCAGCTTCACCACGACCCGGTTGTAGCGCCTCTCGGACACCCTGTTCCTCCTCGCCGGTTTCCTTGCGCGGTGAGACTAGCCGACACCTCCGCGACGGCCCGAGGGCTGCGTCGCTCAGTGCGCGGTGGCGGCGGTCTTGGACCGCTTGGCGCGACGGTCGCGCAGCGTGGCGCCCAGCGCCCCGAGTGCAGCGCCGAAGCCCCCGGTGATGACGATGAGCAGCACCTCGGGGTCGGGGAGGTGGGCCTTGGGCTCCTTGTCGATGATGCCGTTGGCGAGGAGGATCCCCAGGCCGAACAGCAGCCCGCCCATGAGCCCGCGGTAGAAGCCCTCCAGGCCGTACTCGTGCTCGAGGCCCGCCGCGAAGCCGCCGAGGATCCCCAGCAGCGACAGCACGAGGTAGATCGGCTCCGACACGCCCAGGACCCAGCCGGTGATCGCGCCGAAGATCAGCGGGACGGCGACGACGGCGATCGCCTCCTCCGCGTTGGACCGATCCTTCAGGAGCTTCACGTGCGCCATGGCGGTGCGGCCCTCACTTCGAGTAGTCGGCCTTCTTGATCTGCGGGAAGCGCGTGAGGCCGGGGAGCTTCTTGACCCAGCACGACTGGGCGTCGCTGGTGTCGCCCTTCTCGGTGGTCTGCTCGCCGCCCGCATGCGCGCAGTCCCAGCTCGGGTAGTTCAGCCGGTCGCCGACGTCGGGGCCCTCGAGCATGTCGGGCGAGAGGTACGCGTTGCCGCGGTCGGTCTCGGGGCGCTCGTTCGACAGCACCGCACTGTCCGGGCCGGTGATGCCGTACTGGCCGAGGTAGTGACCGCGCTCGGCCTCGGTGCGGTTCGGCGCGACGGTGTCGACGAGCGCACCGCCGCCGTTGGCGAAGAAGTCGGTGATCGACTGCTGGTGGAACTCGAGCCACTGGAGGATCGGGTTGAGCTCCTCGAGGAACGGCTGGACCTCGGCGAGCACCGGCGTGAGGCCGCCGAGCGTGTCGCGCAGCGCCGGCAGGCCGGTCTTCGACGCGGTGATGAGGGGGTCGAGCTGCCGGGAGAAGCGCTCGAGGTCGGGCGCGAACGCCCGCGCGTCGCGCAGCGCGGGCCGCAGATCCTGGATCGCCGGACGCAGGTCGCGGATGACCGGGCGCGCGTCGCGCGAGAACGTGCGCAGGTTGTTGGCCAGCGCGCGCGACTCGTCGAGGAACGTCGGGAAGACCGCGAACGTCTCGGCCAGCGCGTCCTGCTGGCTGGCCGTCGCCTCGAAGACCTCGTCGGTGTTGACGATGAGGTTGCGCAGCTGGTTCTCGTCGCGCGTGAGCGCGCCGAAGGTCACGCCGGTGTTGCGCACGAGCTGGCGCAGGTTCGCGCCCTGCTGGTCGAGCACCTTCAGCAGGTCGGTGCCCGAGGCCGCGAACTGCGGCAGCGAGCCGAAGGCGTCGTTGAGGTTCTGGCCCGACACGCGCGCCGCGGCGCCCTGGTCCTGCTGCCACGTGCGGAAGAGCTTCTTCGTCGTCGGGTCGAGGATCCCGAGCACCTCGTCGAGCTCGTCGGCCTCGGCGACGTTCGCGTCGGGCAGTCGCCCGCCCTCGGGGACCGTCTCCCCGCCCGGCTTGCCGCGCGTGATCTCGAGGTACTTCTCGCCGAGGATCGTCTTCGAGCGCATGATCACGCGCGCGTCCTTGCCGAGCGGCGCGATCTCGCGATCGAGCTCGAGCGCCACGATCGTCTTGTTGCCCCTGCCCGCCTTGCGCTTCTCGCGGATCTTGCCGACCGACACGCCGCTGGAACGCACGTCGGCCTCGATGGCGAGCTGGTTGGCCTCGGGGATCGCGACCTGCACGCGGTAGCCCTTCGGGTTCAGCGGCACGGCGCCGCCGAACGCGAGCCAGAGGAAGAGCAGCAGCCCGAAGCACGACAGGGCGAAGACCACCATCGTGAGGAGCCGGCCGATCGTGGGGGCTTGCTTCTGCACTAGCTCGTCACCCCGCCGGGCAGATGCGCTCGTTGAACAGGACGGGCGTGAGGCCCTGGAGGAACTCGAGCTCGGGCTCCTGCGCGATCGTCTGCTTGACCGTCGCGCACGTCACCTGGAGCGCGGCCGGTCGCAGGACGCCGGTGTTGCTCGACGAGGAGAACAGCGCGGCGCCGTTGTGGTTGAGCCACGCCAGCCAGAACAGGTAGCCCTCGCTGCGGTCGGCCTTCTCGGGGCCCTCCTTGCCGTTCTCGTTGTAGCTCAGGAGGTTGAAGAACTTGTCGAGCACGGTGAACGCCGTCGTCAGATCGGGCGTCGAGTCGGCCAGCCGGCGGGCGGGCGCGCGCAGCTCGCTGACGAGCGGCCGTGCGTCGCGCGCGAACGGGCGGATCTCGTCGCGGATGATCGGGGCGGTCTCCTCGGCGAACGGCTTGAGCGCCCGGTTGGCGGCGTCGAGCTTGCGGACGGCGGGGGTCAGCTGGTCGAGCGACGGGCGCAGCACCTCGGCGAACGTCTCGACCTTCGTCAGCGTCTGCGTCGTCTGCTGCAGCGCCTCGGGGAGCTCGTCGATCGCCCGGGTGATGTTCGTGTCCTCCGAGGCGAAGGCGCGGAAGACGCGCGACGCGGAGTCGACGAGCTGGGCGAGGTCGTCGTCCTTGTTGGCGAGCTCGCCGTTGAGGACGTTGAGGTTGCGGATCAGCCGCCGCAGGTTCTCGCGCCGCTCGGCGACCTTCGACGTCACGCGGGCGAGGTCGCGATGCGTCGGCTCGAACGCCTTGAAGACAGCGTTGAGGTCGTCGCCGCGGCCCTTGAGGCCCTTCCCCGCTCCCGCGATCAGCAGCTTGAGGTACTCCCGAGTGTCGACGTCGAGCGCCGACAGGAACTCGTCCGGGTTGACGTCGGGCAGCGTGTTGCGCACCGGGATGACGAAGCCCTCCTTGGCCACCTTGGCCGGAGGATCGCCGGGGTCGAGCTCGACGAACATGTCCTTCAGCGCGGTCTTCGGCCGCAGGAGCGCGGTGGCGTCCTCGCGCACGAGGTTCCTGAACTTGTGGTCGATGTCGAGCGCGATGATCGCCCGACCCTCCTTGAGCGTGACCTTGCCGACGTCGCCGATCTTCACGCCGGAGACGCGCACGGTCTGCCCCTGGCCCGGCGTCACGGCCTGCGCGGTGGAGAACTCCGCCTTGATGCGCTTGGGCGCCTCTTCGATGAGCGGGAACCGCAGGCGCTGCTGCGACAGGATGTAGCCGCCGACGCCGATCGAGATGGCGAACAGCGCGATCAGGGCGGCGAAGTCGCGCCAGTGGTCCTTGACGGCCTTCTTCACCTGCTCACCTTCTCGATCCCGGGGATCCGCAGCTTCGGGAGCTCCTTGCTCTCGAGCAGGTCGTCCACGATCTTGACCTTCGTCTTGCCCTGCTGCTCGTAGCCCTCTTCGAGCCACTTGATGGCGGTCCTCATCGACTTCGCCTGACGCTTGCGGCCCTCGGCGCTCGTCGGCTCGCCGATGCGGAAGCTCGGCTGGGGCGGCTCCATCGCGCGCGACCGCAGGTCGGGCTGCTGCTGCGTCTCGCACGGCACCTCGCCGCGCAGCGGCGGGCGCTTCTTCGGCGGCGGCGGGTTGGCGCCGATGACCGGCCGGTCGGTCAGGAGGAACGTGTCGGTCCCGGCCGGCGTGGCGAACTGCGACTGGTTCAGCGCGACGCGGAACCACTGTCCGTTGGCGTCGAAGGAGCGGCTCTCGCCGGCGAGACCGACGAACGGCTTGACCTGCTCCTGGAAGACGGGGCCGGGTGCCGGGAAGTCCTTGTCCTCGATCTTGTCCTTCGACCAGGGCAGCACGACCTCGTTCCCGCAGCTGGCGAGCCCCCGCAGCTGCTCGAGCAGCGGGATCGTGTTCTTGTTGAGCGACGCGAGCGCCGGGACCGTCCCACGCAGCTCCCGTGCGAGCCCGCCGAGCTCGTTGCGGCCGAGCAGCCCGCCGAGCTCGCGCAGGAGCGGGACCTGCGCATCGAGTGCCGGGCCAGAGGACCGCACGCCGGGCCGCAGGGCCGCGGTGAAGCGCCGCAGCGACGGCAGCGCGCCGTTGAGCTTCTCGAGCGCGGGCATGCCGGCCGTGAGCGTGCGCGGCAGCTCGGCCAGCGCGCGCGACAGCTCCTCGTCCTCCTCCGACAGCGCGGCGCCGGTGCGCCGCAGGTCGGTGATGAGCGACTTGAGCTGGACCTCGTTGCGGTCGAGGCCCTCGGCCACCCGTCCGGCGCCGCGCAGGTACCCCGAGAGGTCGTGCTCGAGGACGCCGAGCGTGGCGTCGTTGACGATCGCCGAGTTCTTGTACGCCGGCTCCCAGTTCTTCGTCGTCCGGTTGAGGGCCTGGGCGCCGCCGTTGCTGTAGGCCTTGTTGAGCTCGGACAGCAGCGTCTTGAGGTCCTTGCGGGTGTCGGACTGCAGCGCCCCGAGGACCTGGTCGAACTGGACCGGGCCCGCCGTGTTGTTGATGGGGATCATGTCCCCGTCGGCCATGTTCGGCGCCGACGGCGAGCCGGGCTGCAGGTCGACGAAGAAGTTGCCCTCGAGGAAGATGCGCGGCCGGATCTTCAGCGTCGCGTCCTTGTGGATCGGCAGCGCGCTCTTGTTGATCTCCATCGTGATCTTCGCGGCGGGCTCGCCGTCGCCGATGTGGTCGACGTTCGTGACCTTGCCGACGTTCACGCCGGCGATCCGCACGAGCGACGTGCCCGCCTTGAGCTGGTTGGCGGTGGTCACCGTCGCCTGGATCTCGAAGCGGTCGGCGAACGGGTTGCGCTTGGTGAACGCGAGGTACGTCCCGACGACCGCGAGCACGATCGCGATCAACGCGACAGTGGTGTGGCTCAGGCCCCGCTTCTGGTTGCGCCTCATGGCTTCGCCTGCCCCCGCCGCGCCAGGAGCTCCCGGTGGAAGTCGGTGATGTCGCCGCGGCCGCCCGGGATGTCGGTGAACGTCTGGCCCTCGGGCACCCGCGTGCGGTTCAGCTGGCCGGGGATGCCCTTGCCGGCCTTGTCGAACTTCCTGAAGGTCGGGCCCTTGACCGGAGACTCCAGGAACCCGTTCTGCACGTCGACGACAGCGCGCTTGTAGAAGCGGTCCTTGCTGGTGTCGTACCTGTTCGCGCCGTATGCGTAGCCCTGCTGGCCGTTCGTGCAGTCGGCGGCGCCGTCGCCCTTGATGGCGTTGGCGCCGTTGACGTTGCGATGCGCGTACTGGCGGATGGAGTCGGCCTTCGCCGGGTTGCTGCGCTGCGGCTCTGAGTACCGCCCCGTCGCGGGCTCGTTGGCGCCCATGTCGTTCGACAGGTTGTCGTTCTGGTCGCTGTCGCCGCTGTTGAGCAGGACCCGCTGCGCACCCCCGGTCGGCGACGGCGCCGTGAAGTGCTCGGCGTTCGTCGTCCAGAAGATGTTCCAGTAGTTGCAGACGGTGATGTAGGGCCCGACGAAGCGCAGCGTCGGGTTGAGCGACGTCATCGTCGCGGTGAGGCCGCGCAGCGCCGCGTTCGTCGTCGGGGTGCTCGTCAGGTCTCGCAGCGCGCCGAACGCTCCGACGAGCTCCTTGTTGAGCTCCACCGAGCGGGCCTGCACCGGGGTCGAGACCTCGATCGCGCGGTTGAGCGGCGGCAGGGCGGACTCGAGCTCGCGCGACGCGAGGTTGAGCTCGCGCGAGAGCGCTGCGGTGTCGCGCAGCAGCGGGCGCTGCTCGCGGAACGAGCGGACCGAGTCGTCCAACGTGCGCGGGCTCTTGGAGATGGTCGCCTGCAGCGCGTCGGGGTCGCGGTTGATCGCGTCGAACGTCTCGGCCTGCGTGCGGAACGACCGCGCGTACTCCTCGGCCACCGGCGCGACGATGCGGGCCGCGTCGCCCAGCTCCTTGAAGAACGTCGGCAGGTCGGTGCGCTCGTCGGACAGGTTCTTCATCACCGGCTCGAGGAACCCGAGGAACTCGGGGAGCTGCTGGATGACCGTGTTGAGGTCGCCGCCGCGGCCGGCGAACGCGTCGCCGAACCCCTGCAGGTTGCCCTGGACGCCCGTGCGCGTCTTGGCGTCGTAGAGGTCGTAGAGCTCGTCGAGGTCGGTGCGGATCTCGGACTGGGCGGCCGGGATGTTGTCGCCGTCCTCGAAGCCGTCCTTCGCGGTGCCGCGCTCGAACTGCACGATCTTCAGAGCAAGCGGCGAACGCGGTCTGACGACGATCCGCGAGTCCTTCGGGAACGGCCCGGCGGACTCGTCGAGCTTGATCCGCACGAGCGCGCCGACCGTGCCGTCGTCGAGGCGTCCCGGCTTGAGCGAGTCGACGACGCCGATGCGGTAGCCGCCCTCGCGCACCTCGACGCCCCGCCCGACGTCCGCGCCGTTGCGCAGCTCGGCGAACAGCGTCTTCGTCGGCACGAACGGCAGCCCGTTGTTCGCGTTGTACGCGAGGAACACGGCGACGACCACGATGAGCATGGTCACGGCCCCGACGAGCACGGGGTTGGCGACGATCGATGCGGCGGGCCGGCGGCTCATTCGCCCAGGAGGAAGTTCAGGAGCTCCTCGCCGCTCTGGCGGCGATCGCTCTGGGACAGGGTCGGCAGGCGCTTGGTGACGTCGGGGACCGACGGCGGGGTGACCTCGGGCGCCTGGGGTGCTTGCGGGACCTCGGGCTTCGGGTCGCCGCCGCCGGGCAGGATGTCGTCGAGCTTCGGCAGCTCGACCGGCGGCTTCGGCGCGTCGGCGCCGGGCTTCGAGCCGCCGCCGTCGCCGCCGCGCCCGCGCTCTCCGTCGCCCTTGCGCTCGCGGACGTCGCCGTCGCGGACGTCGGGGGGGATGACCTCGTCGGCCGGCCGGGCCTCGCGGCGGGTGGGCGGCGTCGGATCCTTGTCGTCGCCGCGGTTCGGGCCGCGGTCGGCACCGTCGTAGCCGGGCGGGGCGGAGTCGTCCTTGAAGTTGATGCCGACCTTGTTCGGGCCGAGCGCCTGCGAGCACTCCTTCGCGTGCTCCTTGGCCGACTTGATGTCGGCGTACTGGGCGCAGACGCCCTCGTGCGGGAACGCGTTGAGGATGTGCGTGTTGCCGTCGTGGACGTTGATCGCGAGCGTCTGGTCGTAGAAGTACGTGAGCAGCGCCTCGAGGCCGGTGTAGCCCTTGCCGCCGGGGCTCCGCGGGTCCTCCTCGGCGGAGAAGTCGCGGTCGTCGAGGTGCTTGAGGATGATCGCCAGGTTCTTGCCGACCTCGGGCGCCTGCTCGCTGTACTTCGACAGCTCGCCGACGGTGGCACGCGCGGGGGCGATCGCCTCGCTGCCCGCCTTCGAGGCCTTGCCCAGCGACCGGAACGCGGGGCCTGCCGCCTCGGCGAACGGCGGGAGGTTCTCGAACAGCCGCTCGACCTGGCCGGAGGTGCGGGCGAGGTTGCGCAGGGCGGGACCCTGCTCCTCGACGGTGGACTCGAGCTCGGCCATCGTCGGGCGCAGCTCGCGCAGGAACGTCGGCAGGCGCTCGAAGCCGGCGGCGATGTCGCGGGAACGCTCGGCCGAGGTCTGCGAGATCTCCTTGGTCGACGTCACCCAGCGGCTCACGTCCTGCTTCTTGTCGGCGAGCTCGCCGATGACCTCGTCGGCGTTCTTGGCGAGGTCGGCGAGCACCTGGTTCTGGTCGGCGAGGATCGCCAGGACCTTGTTCGTCTCGCGCAGCGCCGGCACCGCGCGCCGGATGGCGGCGTTGAGGTTGTCGGCGTTGCCGCCGACCGCCGCGCCGAGCTCGGCGATGATGAAGCTCAGGCGCTCGCGGTACGGCCGGCGCATGATGTTGTTCACCAGGTCGGGCGGGACGGTCGAGGTCGTCTGCTCGACCGGGATCGTGTCGCCCTCGTCGAGCTCCTTGCCCTTCTTGCCGGGCTCGCAGTCGACGTAGTACTCGCCGACGAGCGACTGCGGGGCGACGTTGCAGGTGGCGTCGCTGCGGATCGAGCCGAAGCCGGACTCCTCGATCTTGAAGCTGACGATCGCCCGCTTGGTCTTCCAGGCGAGGTCGAGCTCGCTGATCTGCCCGGCGCGGACGCCGGCGATCTTGAAGTCGCCGCCCTCGATGAGCCCGAAGGCGTTGTCGAGCTCGACCTTGAACTCCTTGCCCTTCGGGCCGTCGGAGGCGCCGCCCGCGAACAGGAGGAACGCGGCGGCGGCCGCGGCGAGCAGGAGGGCGCTGGCGACGCGGCGCATCTACTTCGTCCCCGGGAACAGCTGGTTGGGGTCGCAGTTGTGGTCGGGCGACGGCTTCCACGGGTTCGACTTGTCCGGGGCCGGGAACTCCGCGGCGCCCGGGCAGCGGTTCATCTGGCCGGTCGCGGTGACCTGCTGCGACGCCTCGTTGCGCAGCGGCAGCGGGATCGGCTTGATGACGCCCTCGATGTTGGCGAAGGCGTTGACGTAGGTGCCGACGCGGCTCTTGCCGCCGTTGGCGTCGTAGACGCCGGAGTGGCCGAAGTCGTCGAGCCAGCCGGTGAAGTCGACGACGTACGGACGCGCGTAGGCGAGCTCGGGCGTGAAGCCCTTGAGCGAGTCGATGTTCTCGGCGAACGCGCCGCGGCGCTTCTTGCCGTTGACCTCGCGCTCGTCGAGCGCGGCCTCCTTGAGCGGCACCTGGCCGTTCGTGAGCTCGAGCAGGTCGTTGTCCGGGCCGGCGGCGCTCACGAGGGCGGAGAGGTCGCGCAGCGTCGGGCGCGCGTCGCGGGCCAGCGGGCGCAGCTCGGCGAGGAAGCGGCGCAGCTTCGGCGTGACCGGCCGCGACTCGCGCACGAGCGGGCGCAGGTCGTCGATCGCGGTGCGCAGGTTGACGAACGTGGTGTTCGCGCGCCGCATGAACGGCGGCAGCTTCGCGATGGCCGTCGACAGCGAGTCCTTCTCGCGGGCGATCGCACCGGTGGCGTCGGCCAGCTCGTCGACGAGGCCCGACAGGTCCTCGCGCTTCTCGGCCAGGTCGGTGACGAGCTTGCCCGAGGCGACGATGAACTGCTCGAACGCGGGCGTGTCGTAGGTCAGCTCCTCGAACAGCCGGCTCGTCGAGGCGAGCGACGGGTTGAGGTAGAGCCAGCCGCGCTGGGCCTCGCGCGTCCGGCCGTCGAACTGACGGCCGAAGCCCTGGATGACGCCCTGCAGGTCGGTGCGCGAGCGCTTGTCGAGCGTGTTGAGCAGCTGGTCGAGCTCGACGGCCGACGTCGTGTCGGCCGCGTCGATGCGGCCGCCGTCGGCGATCTCCCGCGTCTTGCCGCCGGGCAGGCGCAGGTCGACGTAGCGATTGGCGACGCCCGACAGCGAGGTCAGGCGGATGATCCCCTCGGTCCCCTGGCGCAGCGGCGTGTACTCAGAGTCGGTGATGTCGAGGACGACGTCGGCTCCGCCCTCGGGCGCGAGCTTGATCTCCTTGACGGTGCCGATCGCCTTGCCGGCGACCTGGACCTCGTTGCCGTTGACGAGCTGACTCGCGTTCTCGAACCGCGCGGTGACGCGGTAGTCCTCGCTGCCGCGTCCGAACATGACGTAGCCCACGGCGACGATCGCCACCGCGAGAGCGGCAAGGGCGAGCAGACGACCGATGTGTCGCGAATTGCGCAGCAAGAAGTAGACCCCACCCGTCCGAGACCTCCCCAGGCCCGGAAAGTGGACTGGGACGGTACGGCCGTGTTCATGTGCCTGTCAAAGGGGAACCGTCACGGCCCCTTTCGCTACCCTCGCGAAACTTCTCCCGCTAGCCCGGGTTCATCCGTTCGCCCCCGCCCCACCGAGGAGACCGCCGTATGTCGCTGAAGCCCGCTCTGACCGCCGTTGCCGTCCTGCTCGCCGTCCTCGTGACGCTCGTCGTTCCTGCGTCCGCGTCCGCTGCGATCAACGTGTCCGTCGGGATCGGGGACCAGGCCAGCGGGCTCTTCGACAACGAGAACTTCAAGAAGCTGCGCGTCAAGAAGGTGCGCTACTTCGTCAAGTGGGACGCGATCGACCGCGAGTACGACACGTCACAGGCCGATCAGTTCGTCGCCGCGGCGCGCCGCAACAAGGCCGACGTGCTCATGCACATCTCGTCGAACGACGTGACGAACCTCAAGCAGGCCGAGCTGCCGTCGCTGAAGAAGTACCGCGACAAGGTCGGCCAGCTCGTCAAGCGCTACCGGCGCCAGGGCGTCAAGACGTGGGGCTCGATGAACGAGGCCAATCACGCGTCGCAGCCCACCTGGGACAACCCGAAGCGCGCGGCCCAGTACTTCCTCGAGCTGCGCAAGATGTGCCGCGGCTGCAAGATCGTCGGGCTCGACGTCCTCGACCAGCGCGGCGTCGACGGCTACATCCGGCGCTTCTACAAGGCGCTCGGCTCGAAGAAGCGGCTCGCCTCGATCGTCGGCATCCACAACTACTCCGACACGAACCGCTACCGCTCGGCCGGCACCAAGCTGATCCTCCGCTCGGTCAAGAAGTACAACAAGCGCGCCCAGTTCTGGCTGACCGATACCGGCGGCGTCGTGAAGTTCGGCTCCTCCTTCAAGTGCAGCTCGGCGAACCCGGCCAAGGCCGAGAAGCGCGCGGCCAAGGCCCTCGACTACATGTTCAAGCTGACGAAGCAGTTCCGCCGCGACATCAAGCGGCTCTACATCTACAACTTCTTCGGCGACAACTGCGCGGGCCGCTTCGACGCGGGCCTCGTCAAGTCCAACGCGGACCCGACCCCGCGCCCGGGCTACGAGCGCGTCCGCAAGCAGCTGAAGAACTTCCGCCGCTAGCGCTAGGTCTCCGGAGGGTGCGGCTGCCGTGTGCGGCAGCCGCTCGCCTTCGCTCGTCGAACAACAGCATCAGCGAGTGAGTGAGAGCGTCGCTTCGCGTAGCGCTCCTCCGGCTGGGAACAAGCCGCCCCTCGTCGTGCCGACAGCCGCCGGGGGCGGATTGGGGTCGCCAGGCGACCCCGAAGCGCCCCTCGGGAGAACGAACGTCACGAGGGGCGAGTTGTGGTCGCTCCGCGGCGAGAGGACAGACGACTCCGTCGCTGACGCAGTTGTCCGTCGAGCGAAGGCGAGCGGAACGCTTCGGCGGAAGCGGAGCAGGGGCGGGGCGCCGCCCCGCCGCCGGCGGAGCCGACGCGCGCGGCTGGGGTGGCCCGTCACGAGCCCCGCGAGACCGTGCGCGCGGATGGCGCTACGCGGACCAGGACCGCAGGACGCGGACGCCGCGGTCGATCCCGAGCTCCGACACGCCGGCGGTGCGGAGCGTGAGGCGCGCCCCGAGCTCGTAGGGCTGCTCGAGCCACCGGACCGCGAGCATCCTCAACAGGTGCGAGTGCGCGACCACGCAGGTGTCGCCGTCGGCGGCGAGCGCCCGTTCGATGACGCGGTCCACCCGGGCGGCGACGTCGTCGGGAGATTCACCCCCCGGGCACCCGTCTCGCCACAGCATCCAGTCGGGGCGATCCTTGCGGACCTCGTCGGTCGTGATGCCCTCGTAGTCGCCGTAGTCCCACTCGAGGAGGTCGTCGTCGACGTCGGGCTCGAGGCCCGCGCGGGCGGCCGTGTCCCACGCGCGGCTCAGCGGGCTCGCGTAGACCGCGGCGAACGAGCGGCCGTCGAGCCGCGGCCGCAACGCATCGGCCTGCGCGCGGCCGTTCTCGGTCAGCGGGATGTCGGTGCGGCCCGTGTGCCGGCGGGCGAGCGCCCACTCGGTCTCGCCGTGCCGGATGGCGAGGATGTTCAGGTTTCGCCCTCCGGTGCTCGCAAGCTCGGACCTGCGGTCGACGTCACTGATTGGCGGCCTCGTCGCACACGATCTCGTCGATCGCGTCGCCGAGCCGCCCCGCGGGGACGTCGGGATCGCCCGCCCGGACGCGCGCGAGCGCCTCGCGCTTGCCCTCGCCGGTGGCGAGCAGCAGCGTGAACCGCGCCTGGCGGATGACCGGCAGCGAGAGCGTGATCCGCTCCGGCGGCGGCTTCGGCGCCCCGCGGATCGGCAGCACGGGCGCGTGCTCGCACAGCGCCGCGGGATCGCCGGGGAACAGCGACGCGGTGTGCCCGTCCTCGCCGAGCCCGAGCAGGACGAAGTCGAACATCGGCTTCTCCCCCATCGCCCGCACGATCTCCGACGCGTAGAGCCACGCGGCGTCCTCGGGCTGGAGCTCGCCGCGGACCGGATGCAGGTGGGGCCGCTCGCCCGAGCGCAGGGCCGAGATGAGGCTCTCGTCGATCATCCGCTGGTTGGCGTCGGGATGATCGGCGGGGACGCAGCGCTCGTCGCCGAGCCACAGATGCACGTGCGCCCACGTCCCCTGCATCTTGGCCAGCAGCTCGTACGCGCGGCGCGGCGTGCTGCCGCCGGCGACCGCGATGTGCACGTCGGTGCCGCGGGTGCGCGCGTCGTTGATCTGGTTGGCCATCACGTCGGCCGCGCGCCGGGCGGCCGCCTCGTTGTCGCGCTGCACGGTCGTGCGGGTCACGGGAGCGCCTCGCGCGTGATGTCGAGCGGCTGGAGCGCCTCGCGGCGGCGCGCGTC
>CADCVT010000159.1 GCA_902806215.1 uncultured Solirubrobacteraceae bacterium
AAAGCGGCGCTCGAGAGCGCCGGCGGCCCGCCCCCGGGCGGTGGCGGCGAGCAGACGCCCGGTGGCGGCAACCCGGCGCCTCCGAGCGGCGGCGGCACGCCTCCGGCCGGCGGCGACCCGGCGCCCGCGTCCCCGCAGCCCGCTCCCACCCAGACGCAGGCCCCGTCCTCGGGCCCGCAGGGCTTCACGCTGACCGCGAAGGCGCCGAAGCTCTCGTCGCGCAAGGTGCGCAAGAGCAAGGGCTTCTCGGTCCGCGTCGCCACGAGTCGGCCGATCCAGAAGCTCACGGCCACTTTCAGGAAGGGCAAGAAGACGCTCGGCAAGGTCACCGTGGCCAACTTCAAGGGCTCCGGTGTCGTGAAGTTCAAGTACAACCGCAAGCTCAAGCCGGGCACCTACTCGGTCACGCTCGTGGGCAACGACAGCGGCATCGCCGTCGCGCGCACGCTGAAGCTGAAGGTCCGGCGCTAGCGTCCTGAGTCGGAAATTCGTGCCCGCGAATTTCTGAATCAGGCGCTAGCTTGCCAGAGCGAGCGCCTGCCGCTCGCCGGCGAACTCGGCGCAGACGTCGCGGAGCACCGCGATCATCGCGTCGACCGCCGGTGAGCGGTAACCGTCGCGCAGTGTGGCGACGTTGATCCGCCGGACCGGCGGTCGCGTCGTCACCGCGCGGATCGCGACGTCGTCGCGCACCGCCAGCAGGGCGAGGTCGGGGATGAGCGAGACGCCGACGCCGGCGGCGACGAAGCCCTGGATCGCCAGGTAGTCGTCGGAGTGGAAGGCGATCTTCGGCTCGAAGCCGGCGGTGTTGCACGCCCGCAGCAGGATCATCGTGTCGGGGCAGCCGGTGGACGAGCAGCCGATCCAGGCGTCGTCGCGCAGGTCGCCGAGGCGGATCCGCGGCTTGCTCGCCAGCCGGTGCCCGGCAGGCATGGCGACGTACATCGGGTCGTCGAGGAGGTGCACCTGCTCGATCCCGTCGTCCTCGACGGTGCAGAACGGCGCGTCGATCGTCAGCGCGATGTCGCACTCGCCGGCCTTGAGCTTCTGGAGCGCCTCGTCGGGGTCCGCGGGCTCCAGGGACAGGTCTATGGCGGGGTGTTGAGCCCGGAAGGCAGCGATCGCCCGCGGCATGACCGTGGCGCCCGCCGACGCGAACGACACGAGCCGCAGGCGGCCCTGGCGCAGCCCGGCGATGGCGGCGAGCTCGGCCTCGGCGTCGTCGAGGCGGGCGAGGATGACGTCGGCGTGACGGACCAGCGCGCGGCCGGCCTCGGTGAGCCTGACCCCGCGCGCGGAGCGGTCGACCAGCCGGGTCCCGGCCTCGCGCTCGAGCGCGGCGATCTGCTGGCTGATGGCGGACTGGGTGTACGCGAGCGACTCGGCGGCGGCAGAGAAGGACCCCTTCGCCGCGACCTCTCTCAGCACGCGCAGGCGCTTGACGTCGAGCATTAGGTCATCTTATCGAGGTGATGGCGCTTCGTCATTTGAACTGATGGCAAATCGACCGATACTGGGAGTACGAGGAACCACCAAGACGAACCGAGAGCCCCCCGCATGTCCCACACCCCCACCCCCACCATCTCCATCCGCGCAGCGACCTCGAACGACGGCCGCGCCCTGATGCGCCTCGCCGCGCTCGACAGCGCTCCGGTGCCGTTCGGCCCGACGCTCGTGGCCGAGATCGACGGCGAGCCGAAGGCCGCGCTCGCCCTGCGCGACGAGCGCGTCGTCGCCGACCCGTTCAGCCGCACCGAGGACCTCGTCGCGCTCCTGCGCATGCACGCCGCGACGCTGGCCGAGACGCAGGAGCAGCGCGTCGAGCGCCCCGCGTTCGGCCGTCTGCGCCTCGCTGCGTAACGCCTTCCTCCTCCCCCAGAAGCCACGTCGCGCCGGCCCATATGGCCGGCGCGACGCGTTTCGGGGTCTCTCCGTGCTACCGCGACGCCAGGGCGTCCGAGTGCCCGTGGGCGCTCGGCGCGACGACGCGGATGTTGCGCCAGACGCTCTGGCCCGTCCCGTCCTTGAGCGCGGTGAAGCGCAGGTACGGGCTGGTGCCGAAGGAACCGGACTGCGTCGGGATGGTCTGCTCCCGGGCGAACTTCTTCCACGGGTTCTCCTGGCCCATCGCCTCGAAGGGCAGGCCCGACTCGGTGCGGAGGCCGCCCCAGGGCGAATCCCCCTCGTCGGCAACCATCATCCCGTAGCGCTTGGCGGCGCGCAGGATGACCTTGTAGTACCAGGGCGCGGGCTTGCCGTCGAGCGTGACAGCCTCGATCTCGGCATCGCTCAGCGTCACCTGGATTCGAGCGCCCATCGGCGGCATCCCGCTGCTGTTCGCGAAGTTGCCGCCGGTGTTGATGGCGGGAGCGACGCGCCCCTTGACGCCCGGCACGCACAGGTACAGCGCGTGGTTGATCTCGCCCGCCATCAGCTCGGCGTAGCGGATCGCGCCGAATGACATTCCGAAGCCCGACTCGAACGAGTATCCGTCGGGCCCGTGGATCCCGTCGCCGCCCACCGCCGTCTTCCCGCCCCACTTGACCGTGATCTTGCGGTTGGCGTCGTCGATCGACGAGACGTACCAGAAGTCGTACTCGGTGCCGGTGGTCTGGTCGATGATGCTCATGAGCGAGTCGTAGTCGCGGTTGAACTTCATGCCGACCGGCGCGTGGAGCTGCGCTCCGTCGATGTTGCTGGGGCCGTAGCTGAGCGTGCTCGGGTCGCGAACGATCGTGTAGATCGGGTCGGTGGCCGAGCCGTAGTACGTCGTTGCCTGGTAGCCGTTGTAGCCGGTGAGGGGCCAGTCGAGCGGACCCGGGCCCTGGGCGCGGAACCAGTCGACGACGGGCGCGGAGCCGCTCCAGGACGGAGCACCCGCGGGAATCGGCATGTTGAACGGCGAGGTCGAGGCGTAGGGGCGCCAGCAGCCGCCGGGCCAGATCGACCGGCCGAAGCCGTTGAAGCCGTTCGTCCACGACGTCCCTTCGGTGCACGCCGCCGTCGGGGCCGGGGCCGGCTCGCTCGGCGCCGGCTCGATCGGAGCCGGGGCCGGGTCGGTCGGAGCCGGAGCCGTCGGCTCGGGGGCCGACGGCGCAGGGGCGGTCGGAGTGGGATCGGTCGGGCTCGTCGCCGTCGCGTCGCCGTCGTCCGCCGGGAGCGGAGTGCTCTGGCCCCCGGAGCGCTCCAGGATCTCGAGCGGGCTCAGGACCGACGCGTAGAGCGCGACCTCATCCACCCTGCCGGCGAAGAAGTCGTACGTGCCGCTCGACCCGATGGCGAGCGCGGCACCGCTCGTAGCGATGGTCCCCGCGGCCGCAAGTCGTGCGACGCGCACTCCGCGGTGGAAGACCCTCAGCATCTGTCCATCGTAGGTGGCGGCGACATGCTGCCATGCTTCACCGACGAGAACGGCCGGCGTCTCGACCTCCGTGGCGCGCCGGTTCGTCCAGACGCGGAAGACGAGCTTGCGGCCCACCGCGCGCAGCAGATACTGGCCCTCCTTGCGCAGGATGGTCTGGCTGGAAGTCGTGGCGTTCGGGCGGACCCAGGCCTCGGCGCTGACCACGCGAGTCGGGTTGAGGCTCGTACTCGACGCGGCGCGGACGGTGGCGTTGCTCAGCGACACCGAGGTGTCGCCGTCCGGCACGGCGCCCTGCTCGCCGAGGCGGACGCCGGAGGAGTAGGTGGCGCTGTTGCGTCCGGCCGCATCGCAGGCGGCGGTGCCGGAGCGCTCGCCGAGGCGCCAGTAGCTGATGAGCCCGGTGGTCTCGCGGATGCGCTTCGCGTAGGTCGAGTTGGCCGAGCTGCAGGTCGTCGTGACGACGAGCGTGGTGGTGGCGGTGGAGGCGACACGTGCGGTCACGGGACCCCTCCGGCGCGCGACCTTGACCTCGAGGCGTCCGCGGCGGACGCCTTCACGGACACGGGCGGCGCCGACCGGCCGGGTCTGGCGGCCGATGCTCAGGCGCGCCTTCCGCACGGAGGCGGCGTCGAGGCCGTCGACCTTGAAGACGAGGACGTCGGCGCGCTGCGACACCGGCTTGAAGCGGTGGACGGCGGCGCTCGCGTCAGTGCAGATCAGGCATGCGAGCAGGGACACGACAAGCGTGCTCCTGCCGCTGAACAGGCGGGACAAATGGGACTCCGGGCGTTGGCGAACAGGAGTGCCCGGTGGTCCTTCGGTAGCCCGGCTGACTCATGATGAGTCCCGCGGCTTTGCGGGCCCGCCTCGCGACGGGGGTGCCTTTGTCGGGATCCCTGCTCTGTGCTTTGCGTTGTGCCTATGTCATCGGCACAGCTTCCGTGCGTTCGCGTCGTCCGGCCAGCAGTGGACGGACGTCTGACGCGGAGCCGTCAGCGCTCGCGCGAGATGCCCGCGTCCCGGCGCCCGAGGCGCGCGGCGAGCATGTCGCGGGCGTTCTCAGCGGCGCGGCGCGCGTCGATGAGCTCGTTGACGCGTAGGTCCAGGGCCACGGTCCGGAGCACGAGCTCCTCGACGCGGGTCTCGAGGCTCTTGCGCGCAGCCGACTCGTGACTGAGCATCGCCTCGGTGGTCACGGCGTACTCCCACGCCGCAGCAAGCTCTCGCTCAAGGCGGCGACGTTCCGTGGCTGCGGCGGCGGTGCCGGCCACCGGTGCGGCGGCCGGAGTCGACCCGTGCGCAGCGGCTTCGCCAGCGCGCGCGGCCCCGGTGGAGCGCTCGGTCTCGAGGTCGCCCTCGGCCGCGGCGAGGCGGGTGCGCATGAGCTCGAGCTCCTGCTCGAGCCCCTCGATCCGCTGGTTGGCGCCGGAGGCCGCGAACTCGGCCTCGTCCAGTACGCCCGCCAACGTGGCGAGTGTGCGCGTGGCCTCCTCCTCGGCGGTCGTGGCGCGCTCCTCGAGCGCGGCGGAGCGGCTCTGCTCGGTCGCGATCCGCTCAAGCGCGCTTTCGCGATCCGCGACGTGCTTCTCGACCTGCGCTTGCGCCCCTTCGGCGCGCGCGGTCGCCTCTGCTGTCTCGGCCTCCGCTGCCTCGAGCCGCGCGCGCAGCGTCAGCAGCTCGGCAGCCGCGCCCTCGAGGTTCGAGTCGGACGCGCGCAGAGCCTCGAGCTCGGTGCGCAGCGCGCGCTCGGTCTCCTCGTGCTGGGCGACGGCGCCGGAGAGCTGCTGGGCGCGGGTGGCGCTTGCCGCGAGCTCGCGGGCGCGCTCCTCGAGCTCGGCGCGCAGCGCCTCGACCTCCTCCACGCGCTCGGCGCGGGCCGCGCCGAGCTGCACGCGAAGCGCATCGAGCTCGGCGTGCAGGGCGTCGCGCTCAGTACGAAGAGCGATGAGCTCCAAGTCGCGCTCGCCGAGGACCGTCTCGATCTCGGTGACCCGCTCTTGCGCCGCGTTGAGCTCATGCTCTACGGCGCGCAGGGCAGCCTCGGTCTGATCGCGGTCGGCGATGACCGCAGCAGAGGCTTCCTCGGCGGCGGTGCGGGCGGCGTCGGCGACCATCGCGTCGTTCTGAGCCTCGACGAAACGGCGTTCGAGCTCGCCCAGCTCTTCGGTCAGGCGGCCGTTGGCCTCCTGCGCGGTGTCCGCGCGCTCCTCGGCAGCGACCAGCGCGACGCGCAGCTCGTCGGCGCGTAGCTCGGCATCGACGCGAGTGGCCTCAAGCGCGTCGGCGCGGCGGCCAGCGTCGGCCCGCTCCGCCTCGAGTGCGTCGGCGCGGCGCTCGAGCTCCGAGCGCCCCTCAGCCGCGACCGCGATGCGCTGCTCAAGAGCCGCGACTGCCGCCTCGAGCTCGGCGATCCGTTCGGTCGTCTCCTCGCGGTCGCGCTCGTGCCGCGCGACCTGTGCGGCCAGCTCGGTGCGCTCGGCGTCGAGCGCTTCGGCGCGGGCGACGGCACCGTCGAGCTCGGTCTCGAGCGCGACGATGCGCTGCCGCGCGTCAGCCAGCTCGAGGTCGAGCCTCCCGATCTGATCGTCGGCGGCCGCGAGCGCGGCATCACGCTCGGCGAGCACGGCAACGGCGTTGGCCCCAGCCTCGCGAAGGCTCTCGAGCTCGGCGCGAAGCAACTCGACCGTCGGCTCGAGCTCCGCACGAAGCTCGTCGAGAGCGGCTTCACGTTCGGACTGGAGCGTCAGGACGCGGGCCGCGTGCTCGGTCTCGAGCGCTTCGAGGCGCTGCTCGGCGTCGACGCGACCGGCAGCGTCGCTCCGCGCACGCTCGATGGCGTCCGCGAGTTCCTTCTCGAGCTGTGCGACACGACGGTCCGCCTTGATCCGGGCGCGCGCGACGGTGTCCAGTCGCGTCTCTGCGGCTGACACCGCGGCGGTGAGCTCGGAGACGCGACCGACCGCGTCGGCAGCCTCGCGCTCGAGGTTCGCCGCTCGTTCCGCGAGCTGAGTCCGGGCGGACTCCATCTCGTTCGCACGCTTCTCGACCGCCTCGCGCTCGGCCTTCAGCTGGGCAACGAGGCGGTCGGCGTCCTCGCGACCCGCGTGCAGCGACGAGAGGCGGACGGCCGCTCGGCCGCGTTCGGCCTCCAGCTCGCCGACCCGGCGCTCGGCATCGGCCCGAGCCTCCGCGAGCTCACGCACGAGCTCGTCGGCCGCGCGCTGAGCGCGCTCGAGCTCCTCGCCGCGACGGCCGTGATCGTCGCGCGTCGCTGCGAGCTGCTCGGCGCGGCGGGCCGCCTCGGCCGCAGCTTTCGCGTGCGCGGCGGCGAACCTGTCGGCCTCGGTCTGCGCCTCTTCCACGGAAGCGACGAGGGCGACTGCGCGCTGCTCGGCCTCCGTGAGACGTTCCTCGGCGTCGCGTGCGGCGGACTCGGCCTGGCCGAGGTCACTGCGCAGGTTCTCGACCTGCCGCCACGCGTCGCCGGCGCGTTCGGCCGCCTCGGACACAGCGTTCTCGAGCGAGGTCGCGCGATCGCGGAGCTGCGCGACAAGCGCCTCACGCTCTTCGGCCTCGCGCTCGAGCTCGTTGCTCCGCCGGGTGAGGAGGTCGCGCTCGGCAGTGAGCTCCCGTACGTGCTCGCGCAGGTCCGACGCGTCGGTCTCCGCCCTGACGAGCCGATGCTCGAGCGCCTCACGCTGGCTCTCGAGCGCGTCGCGCTCCCCTTCGGCCTCGATCGCGCGGCGCTCATTCGAAGAGGCGCTCTCGTCGAGGCCGGTGATCCGCGCGGCGGCGTCCTTGAGCTCCGTGTCGAGCTCCTCCAGCCGCAGCGCAAGGGCCTGGCGCTCGGCGTCGAGTGCCTTCCCGCGGGTGCGTTCGGCCTCAAGCTCGTCCGAGAGCGCGGACGCGCGGCGTTCGACGTCGGCGGACTCGCGCGTCCGCCGCTCGACCTCCGCGGTCGCCTCGTCCAGGCGACCCGCCAGGGCCTCGGCGCGGCCGCGCGCCTCCGGCACCTCGACCTCGAGCTCGGCGAGCCGCGCGCCATCGGCCTCAAGCCGCGACTCGAGTGCGGCAGCGCGCTCCTCGGCCTCGGCCGTCTGCGCCTCGCGGCGCCCGATCAGCTTGCGCGCCTCGGCCAGGCTCGCCGACAGCGTCTCGCACTGGGCCTCGGCGTCCGCGAGGCGCTTGTTGCGATGGGCGTCCTCGCCGAGGGCCTCCTCCAGGACCGCAACACGGTCTTCAGCCTCGACGGCGCGGATCTCGAGCTCACGGATACGCGCGCGCGCCTCGCCGAGCTCCGTTTCGATCGCCGCGACCTCGGCCAGCCGCTCGGCGAGGGAGCTGCGGTGGGTCTCCGCCTCCTCGGCGCGGCGGACGGCGGTCTCCACGCTCCGGGCCGCTGCGGCGGCGCGGGTCTCGGCGACCGCGAGCGCCTCCTTGTGGGCGACCCCTTGGCGCTCCGCCGCGCTCGCACGCTCGAGCGCCTCCTCGACCTCGCGGCGGGCCCCCTCGCGCTCACGCTCGATGCGCTCGACCTCACGCCGCTCGTCCTCGATCGCGGCGCGGGCCGCCTCGACCTCGTTCTCGAGCTGGCGCGTGCGCCGCGTCATCTCGGCGACGGCGGCCACGGCGTCGGAACGCTCGTCGATGCTCTGACGCAACCGGCTCTCGAGGTCCTCGTGCTTTGCAGCAGCCTCGCGCCGCGCCGACGCGATCACGCCGGACGCAGCCTCCTCGCGCTCTTCCAGCACCGCGAGGCGCTCGGCGGCCTCCTCGAGCTCCTCACGCAGGGTGTCCGTGTCGGCGGTGCGACGGCGCAGCTCGGCCGCCTCGGCGTGGGCACGGGCGAGCTCAGCGACGAGCGAGGCGACCTGCTCGGTCTGGTCGCGGATGGAGTGGGCGGCGACGGCCGGCTCGGAGACAGCGGGGCGCGGCGGGACGCGCAGTGGGCGGCCGATCGGCGATGGGAGGTCGACGACGGCGTCCCCGACCCCGAGCGCGAAGGCCGGGCGCGGACCGTCGAGCAGAGCGACCGGGACCCCGAACGCGAGCTGAAGCGGGGCGTTGTCGTCGGGCGAGAACGGCAGCGGGACGATCGGATACGCCCGACGGCCGTCATCGACGAGCAGCCTCAGGTCGCTCGGAGCGAACGACGCGCCGGAGCGGTGCGCCCGGAGACGCAGGAGGGCCCGGGCGCCCACGGTGTCGACTCGCTCGAACGACTCGATCTCCAGGGGTGGGCCCCCGCGTGCACCCGTGAGGCGCGCGACGTCACTGGGCATGGCTGCGAAGCGTAGCGGTCGGTGGGGTCGTCGGAGCGAGCCGCTGGACGGATGACGGGGCGGCGTCCTGAGGGATAGACTCGCGGCTGCGGCTGCGGCTGCCTCGAGACATGGACGCAGGACGCACGGGAGAAGCCGAGACTGAGGCGCTCGAGTTCGATCTCGAGAGCTTTGAGCATCTCGTCGAGACCCCCCGTGGCCACATCGTCCGCGTCACGGGTCGTTGGCGCGGGGTGCAGTCCGTCCTCCCGCATCCGACGCTCGTGACCGAGGATCCGGAGAAGGGTCCGCTCAGCCTCGCCCCGCTGCCGATCCCCGGCCAGGACGCTCCGAAGGTCGACGGAACGACCGAGTGGCGCGGCAGCTACTCGATCCCGAAGGACCGTTTCACGCGCCGCGAAGGCCCGGCCTGCCGGCTCCAGGCCGCTCCCGGCTCGGTGTACGACCTGCCCGAGCTCGTGCTTCCCGAGGCGCCGCTCCAAGCCAGCCACAAGCCGCCGCCGGGCATCCTCCCCACCGCCTACCGCCCGGCTGCCGCCGCCGGGCCCGGCCCCGCCGCTCCGGACGAAGCCGAAGCGGCCGAGCCGATCCAGACGCAGCGCTTCACCGACCTCATCCTGCCCGCGATGCGCTCGCACCGCCGGCTCGTCCTCGGGCTGATCGCGCTCGCCGTCGTCGGTGCGGCGATCGGCGTCCTCGTCCGCTCACCCACCTACACCGCGGTGACCACGCTCGTCGTCACACCGCTCCCGCGACAGGACGTGACGCTCTCCGAGCTACCCGAGCTACGCACAGGCAGCAACCCCGAGAGCACGATCGCGACGACCGCCGAGCTCGCGCGATCGCGCGACGTCTCGACGCTGACCGCCCGACGGCTCGGCCGCGGATGGACACAGCAGCGCGTCGATCGGACCGTGGTGATCGAGCCGGTGTCCGGCAGCAACAACCTGACGGTGACCGCGGTCGACGACGACGGGCCGCGGGCGGCGCGCATCGCCAACACGTTCGCGGCAAGCGCCGTCGAGGTGCGCGACCAGCGCCTGCGCAGGCTCGCGAACGCGGCGCTGACCGACGCCCGCGCGCAGCTCGCCGGCACGGCCGATCCCGCCGGGTCGCAGGCCCAGGCGCTCGAGTTGCGCATCAGCGCCCTGCGTCAGATCCTCAACGCCAAGGAGGCGACGCTGTCGGTCTCGCACGCAGCCGACGTCCCAGCGTCCCCCGCCGGACTCCCCCCGCTCCTCGCGGTCTTCCTGTCCGCGCTGGCCGGCGTCGTGCTGGCGGCCGGAGCCGCGGTGCTCCTCGACATCGTCGGATCGCGGCGCATCGGCCGGACCCAGGACATCACGGCGGTGTATCCGCTTCCGGTGCTCGCGCGGATCCCCGCAGTGCCACGGCGCCGGCAGCTACGCGGGCGCGTTGCCGCGTCCGACGGGCGGCTGCGCGAGCCGTTCCGCAGCCTCCTGCTCCAGTTCGAGGTGGCGACCGGGACGCACACGTCGCTCATGCTCACGAGCCCGTCGAACGGCGACGGCAAGACGACCTCGGCGACCGGTCTCGCGCTGGCCGCGACCGACGCGGGACGCGACGTCGTGCTCGTCGATCTCGACCTGCGGAAGCCCGACATCGCCGCCCGGCTCCGCGCCGAGCTGACGCACGGGATCGAGGATGTCGTCGCCGGCCACGTCGCGGTCGAGGACGCGCTCGCGCCGGTGCCGGGGAACCCGCGGCTGCTCTTGCTCTCACCACTGCAGCCGGTGCCGCTCAGCGGCCTGGGTGAGGTGAGCCGGCAGATCGACACGATCGTCGAGCAGGCGACGCGCCTCGCCGACCTCGTCATCCTCGACACCCCGCCCGTGGGCGAGATCAGCGACGCGCTGACGTTCGGCCGCGCGGTGGACGACGTCCTGCTCGTGGCCCGCGTCGGGCGCACGCGCGAGGCGGCCCTTGAGACCGCCCGGGACCTGCTCGAGCGCAGCGAGTTGCGCCCGGCCGGACTCGTGGTGGTCGGCGCGACCCTCTAGGACGTCTGCCGGTCGAGCGCGCCGGCGTAGTAGTAGCTCGAGCTGACGAGCCGCTGGTTGGCGCCGATGACGACCCACCCGATCGGCCCGTCCCCCTCGACGCGCGCGAGCAGATCGCGCATCGCTTCGACGTTCGCGGCGCGCGTGTTGCCGAGCTGCGCGACGAGCAGGACATCGTCGACCGCGCGGATGAGCGGGAGGGCGTCGCTGACCTCGCCGAGCGGCGCAGTGTCGATGATCACGTAGTCCGCGAGCTCGAGGGCCTCCTGGACGAGGTCGGGAAGCGTCCGCGTCAGCTGCTCGAGCACCTGGAAGCCGCTGATCGGCGCACTCGGCAGGACCCGTAGGCGAGGGACCGCCGCGAGCTCGAGGAGGGCGTCGCCGAGGTGCGCCTCCCTGGCCGCAAGCGCCTCGATCGAGACGACCGGCGTGAGCCCGAGAACCCGGCCGATGTCCGGCTTGCGCAGGTCGAGGTCCATGAGGATGACGTCCTGGCCGCTCCCGGCCAGCTCGAGCGCGAAGTTGATGGCCGAGGTGGTCTTGCCGTCCGCGCTGGAGCCGCTGGTCATGAGGATCGACCGATGCTGCGAGGCCTCCAGCTCGAGCTGGACCTGCAGCGTGCGGAAGCCCTCGCGCACGGTCGGTGGCGTCGCCAACGGCGACGAGGTCGCGGCGCGGCGCGACTTTCGCGACAGCTCGGGGATGCGCGTGAGCACGGGCAGCGGGAACAGGCTTCGCAGCTCGTCCTCCTCGACGATGCGCCGCGGGCGCAGGCGGCTGATCAGCAGAGCCACGATGCTGCCGAGCACGAGCCCGACCAGAAGGGCTACGAACACCACGAGCACCTTCGACGAGCCGATCGCCTCGCGCGGCGGCGACGCCACCTGCGAGATCGAGATCGTCGGATCGTCGCCGTTGGCAACGCTCTGCAGGCGGCTTAGGCGGTCGGCGAGCGTCTGTGCCGTGCTGGTGTCGTCCGGGACGCGCGCGAGCTGGTCGCGCGTCGACTCGATCGACGCGGCCACGAGAGGCCGCAGCGTCGCGCGGCGGACCTCGATGACCGACTTGATGTACCGGTTGGCGACGCGCGCCGCTTCGTCGGGATCCTCCGCGCGGGCAGTGACCTCGATGACGCTGCTCTGCCCCTGCGGGTTGACCTCGATCGCCTTCTCGACCTCGCTCGGCGTCCATTCGGGTCCCAGCTGACGAGCGGCCGCGGCGGCGGCACGCTGCGAGTCGATGAGCGTCGCGGCCGTCTGGAGCGTGCGAGGCGGGTCGCCGGTGTCGCGGATGTAGGGCAGACCGAGGAAAGCGGTCTCGTCGGCCGGGAGGGGCGTGACGAGCATCTGCGCGTTCGCCTCGTACTCCACCGATCGCGTCTGCGCCCACAGCGCGGCGAGGCCGCCGACGGTGACGGCGATGAGCAGGACGACCGGCCAATAGGCACGGATTGCTCGGAGATAGGGGCCCAGGGCACCTTCTCCGGGATCGGCCGAGCTGCCGACCCCGGGCCCAGGCCGCCATTGTCTGCCAGACGCCTGCACGGGAACGTCCCCCAGTCTAGGCGGCATGGCGGCCGGGACGTCGGTCGGGACGGGCATCGCTCCATCCATCGGGTCCCGGACCCCCAGCTGGACGGGCCGGCACCCCTCTGGACGGATGGCCGAGACGGCGGTTGGACGTTCGTCCGGCTTCCACCGGCTCCCGCTGGAGCCGTCTCCCGGCACCGACGAGGACCTCGGTACACGCAGACCGCGTCGGCCGCCGCTCCGGACACAGGGCGGATGCCTTTCCCCACCCGAGACCCCACCATGACGCCCACCCGCCGCCACAGCGTCGCGATCAGGTCGACGTCGGCAATCCTCGCCGCAGCCTGCCTCGCGCTCACCGTCCTTCCCGCCAAGGCGGCAGCCGTCACCCGCACCTTCCAGCCGGTGCAGCGAACCGCCAGCCACATGACCTTCAACGTCGACGTGGCTCCAAACTCGATCACCGCCGCGCACCTCGTCGGCGCCGGGCAGAAGCACCGCGTCAGCGTCGCTCAGGTCCGCAGCGCGGCGCGCGGGAAGCGACTGCTGCGCGCCCGCGTCCCGCAACGCCTGGTCCGCACCCTGCGCGCCCGTTCGGGCGCCACCCGCGTGCGCCTCGTCGTCGAGACGACGACCCCCGACGCGCCGATACAGGCGGCCAAGGACGACGCCTCGGGCGGCTGCAGTCGCGACATATCGACGTTCGGCGCGGGCAACTGGCCCGGCTCCTGCTGGCGGCCCTACTCGGACGACAGCCCCTTCAATCAGCCGATCGCCTCCGACGCCCGAGTCGACGCGCGCTCGTCCACCTACGTGCGCAGCCTCAACGCCTGGGGCAACGGGCCGTCCGACCTGGAGACCGGCCACGCCGACACTCGCAGCGACTGGCAGCACCCCACGTACTACTCGAAGCCCAGCGACACCGAGTTCACGATCCACTGCGTCGGCGAGTACGGCGTGGACTGCGAGATCGAGGGCATGAAGGTCCGCATCCCCGACCGGGCCCGCCAGGCAGGATCGTGGAAGGTCGGCTGGGGCGGCGACGGCCACATGACCGTGGTCGAGACGCACACCGGCTGGGAGTACGACTTCTGGAACGTACGCCACAAGCCGCTCGGCGGCGGGCAGATCGACGTGGGTTGGGGCGGCCGCACGCGGATCGACGGCGACGGCCTCGGCTCGAACGCCACCGCCGCCTGGTTCGGCAACCTCGCCGGGATCATCCGCGCGCAGGAGATGCAGGCCGGGCGGATCGACCACGCGCTCTTCATGGTCATCAAGTGCTCGGCGAAGACGACCGTGTATCCGGCGCAGGAGCACGGCTCGCTCTGCGAGAACCAGGACGGGGCGATTCCGTTCGGGACACGCTTCCAGCTGACGTTGACGCCGGCGCAGATCGACGCTCTCGACGTTCCGCCCTGGAAGAAGACGATCCTCCGTGCGATGCACCAGTACGGCATGTACGTCGGTGACACCGGCGGGTCGCCCTGGGACCTCCAGTTCGAGTCCGGCTCGACCTACACGAGCTTCGGCGAGAAGGATCCGCTGGTCGACTTCGCGCGTGAGCAGGGCATCGCTCCCTACCGGGGCGTCAACTACTGGGACGTCAAGAGCGGCATCGACTGGTCCAAGCACCTGCGCGTCATCGCGCCGTGCGAGGCCGAGCGCACCTGCTGATCCGGCCTCTCGGCGACTACGCTGCGTAGCCGCATGCGCCTCGCCGTGTACACCGACGACGTCTACCGTCGCGACGACCGCGGCCTGTGGGCGACCGAAGCGTTCGCGCTGTTCCTCGCGCGGATCGCCGGCTTCGTCGACGGCCTCGTGCTCGTCGGCCGACTCGATCCCGTCCCGGCCTCCGGCCATCACCTCCTCGAGGGCGACCTCGAGCTGGCGGAGCTCCCGTACCACGCCGGTCTCGCGAGTCCGGGCGCGTTGATCGGCTTCCCGCGTTCGCTCGTGCGCTTCTGGCGGGCACTGGCAGGTGTCGACGCGGTCTGGCTGCTCGGCCCCCACCCGCTCGCGCTGCTCTTCGCGCTGCTCGCGACTCTGCGCGGACGTCGCGTGGTGCTCGGGGTGCGGCAGAACATGCCCGAGTACGTGCGCACGCGGCACCCGGGCCGGCCTCTCGTGCAGGCGGCGGGGCTCGCGCTCGAGACCGCATGGCGGACCGCGGCCCTCGTGCTCCCCGTAGTCGTCGTCGGCCCGGACCTCGCGCGCCGCTACCGTGCGAGCCGCTCGCTGCTCGACATGCCCGTCTCGCTCATCGAGGAGGAGGATCTCGCCGATCCCGCCGTGGTCGCCGCCCGCGACTACGACGGCGAGCTCGTCGCGCTGGCCGTCGGGCGTCTCGATCCTGAGAAGAACCCGCTGCTGCTGGCGGACGTGTTGGCACGCGTGCGAGCTGAGGAGCCGCGCTGGCGGCTCGTCGTCTGCGGGGACGGCTCGCTGCGTTCGGACCTCGAGACGCGCCTGGCCGAGCTCGGGCAGACAGACTTCGCCGACCTGCTCGGCTACGTCCCGCTCGACGACGGGCTGCGCGAGCGCTACCGCTCGAGCCACGCCCTCCTGCACGTCTCGTGGACGGAGGGGTTCCCCCAGGTGCTCATCGAGGCCTTCGCGGCCGGCCTGCCCGCCGTCGCAACCGACGTCGGCGGGGTCGCGGCGCTTGCGGCCGGTGCGGCCCGCCTGGTTCCGCCGGGTGACGCCGACGCCGCCGCGGAGGAGCTCCTCCTCGTCGGGCGCGACGCGGCCGAGCGCCGGCGCCTGATCGGGCTCGGCCTCGACCGCGCCGCGCAGCACACGGCTTCGGTGAGCTGCCGGCGACTCGTTGCCTTCATCGGCAGTCCGCGCGTCGCGCGGTCGCGCGAGCCGGCGGCGGTGGCCTGATGGCAGCCTCGTCTGCCCCCCTCGGCACGCGCCTCAGTGTCACCGCGCTGCGGTCGCATCCCGCGCTCATGGGCGTCGGGCCGCGTCCGGTGCTCGGTGTGGCCGTCCTCAGCGCCCTCCTGATCGGCGTGCTCATGGCCAACGGCGCCGTGTTCGCAGTGGCGTTGCTCGTCGCGGTCCTCTACGCGCCCGTCGCGTTCGTGAACTTCCCGCTGGGGGTCGCGCTCTGGTTTCCGACGGTCTTCGTCAGCTACTACCCGGGCCTCGCCGACCCCGCCCACGCCGCAGCGCTGCTGCTCGGGATCGTCTGGGTCGGAACGCTGGTCGCGGGCCGCGGCCACGTTCGTCCCGCGCTGAGCGAGCACCGGTTCCTCTTCGCCGCCGTCGGAGCGCTCGCACTGTGGCTGTTGCTGTCGCTCACGTGGTCCGAGACGCCGGGGGACGGCCTCTTCGGCCTGGTCATGTGGGCGCCGCCGATCTTCCTGTTCGGGATGATCGTGACCCGAATCAGCACCGAGCAGCACCTCCGCTGGCTCGCCTACGCGTTCATCGCGGGCGCGGTGGGCTCCGTGCTCCTCGGTCTCGTCGCCAACGGGCTGAGCACGTCGGCCTCGGCGATCGACACCGCCACGCGCCAGGAGGGGCGCCTCCAGGGCGGCTCGGGCGACCCGAACATCCTCGCGGCAGGAATCGTCCCGGCGATCGCGTTCGCGGCGGCGCTGGCGGTCGGCGCCAGGACGCTGTCGGCGCGGATTTGGCTCGGTGGCGCGATCGCGATCCTCGGCCTCGGTATCGCTGCCACCGAGTCGCGCGGCGGGCTCATCGCGATGGTCATCGCGCTCTTCGCGGCTGTCGCCGTCGCGAAGGGACGCCGCGGCGCCATCATCGTGCTGGCAGCGCTGACGCTCGGCGGCGCCGCGGTCTGGTTCGTCAACACCCCGAGCGGGTGGGAGCGCATCA
>CADCVT010000160.1 GCA_902806215.1 uncultured Solirubrobacteraceae bacterium
ACAACGGCACGGCCGCGGCCGACGCGAGGAAGGTGACGTGAGGTGACGAAGCGCCCGTGGCTGCTCGAGCGCGGGAGGATGGCCATCATCCTGTTGGTGGTGGCGGTTCTTCCCGTGCTCGGGTGGCCGCTGGCGGTCGCCGGCATCGTGCAGGCGCGGCGCGAGCACGACCGGCGCGCCCTCGTCCTCTACGCGCTGGCGTTCGCGCTCTCGTTCGTGTGGCTCATCCCGGTCTTCACCGACTTCCCCACGCCGACGGACGAGTAGGAGCGCCTAGCGCTACCGCCGGCCCGGGTGGAACTCGGGCACGTCGAGCGTGTCGTCGAGCGCGGCGGCGGCCGCCTGGAGCTTGGCCGACTCGGTCTCGGCCGGGGAGAGCTGGTCGAGGCGGGCGGTCATCTCGGCGTGGGCGAGGCGCACGTCGCGCAGGAGCAGCTCGGCGTTCGTGCGCAGGGAGTCCGAGAGCTCGCGGAGGTTGCCGCTCAGCTCGGTGCCGTCGCGCAGGACCTCGCGCGCGGAGCCGGACGCCTCGTTGACGATCTGCCGCGCCTCGACGCGCGCGGCGTCGCGCGTCTCCTTGGCGAACTGCTCGGCGGCCTCGCGCACCTTCTGCGCCTCGTCCTGCGCGTTGGCGAGCACCTCGAGCGCCTCGGCCTCGGCGGCGGCGATCCGGTTGTCGGCGGCGCGGTCGGCCTCGGCGATGCGCTGGCGCATCCGCGCTTCGGCGTCGCGCCGGATGGTCTCCGCCGTGGTCTCCGCCGCGGTGAGGATCTCACCGACCCGCGAGGTCGCGCGCGCGAGCTCTTGGTCCTCCATGCCCGGAAGATACGCCGTGCGCAGGCGGATTCCCGCAAGGGAGCCGTCAGAGGAGGAGGTCGCGGCAGAACGCGCGCACGGCGCCGTTCAGCACGTCGGCCTGCTCCCACTGCAGGAAGTGCCCGGCGCGCGGGACGACGAACGGGCCCACGTGATGCGGGAACGCGCGGACGGCGCGGTCGGGGAAGTCGGGCCAGATCACGTGGTCGTCGGGGCCGTACAGCAGGAGCGTCTCGATCGGCGACGGCTCGAAGAACATCGGCTTCTCCGACAGCGGCCGGGCACCGAGGCCGCTCTCGTAGTTGCCGAAGCCGGCACGCAGCTTCTCTGCGTCCCCGAACGGCTCGGCGTGCCACTCGGCCTCCTCGCGCGTGAACGACCCGGGCGACGCCCAGAAGCGCGACCCGTAGAACGCGGCCACGTACCGCACGCGCTCCTCGGGCGTGCGCAGCTCCGCGGCCAGCGCGTCGGCGTCGCGGCCCTGGCGCAGGAAGTAGTCGGCGGCCGTGCGCGACTCGCGCGGGATCTCCGGCATGTCGGGCAGCAGCGGCAGGATCGAGTTGAAGATCACCTGCCGCGCGACGAGCCCGGGGAAGCGCAGGCCGAGGTCGACGATGACCCCGCCGCCGAGGTCGCCGCCGGCGCAGACGCACGACGACACGCCGAGCCGGTCCAGCAGCGCCGCAAGATCGCGCGCGTGCGCGGCGAGGTCGTAGAAGCCGTCCTCGGCGACGGGCGAGGAGCCGAAGCCCCGAAGGTCGGGCGCGATGACATCGAAGCCCGCGGCAGCGAGCGGCTCGACGTTGCGCGCCCAGATCCGCCGCGTCTCCGGCCAGCCGTGGACGAGCAGGAGCGGGAACCCGCCCTCGCCCGCCCGGTCGTACTCGAGGTCAACCAAGCCGGGCGGCGATCTTCTGCGCGTTCATGTGGGCGATGCTCTCGATCGAGATCATCGGGTTGACGCCCGGCGCCGTCGGGAACGACGAGCCGTCGCAGACCCAGAGGTTGCGCACCTCCCACGTCTCGCCGTCGGGGTTGCACGCGGCGTTCACCGGCGAGCCGCCCATGCGCGCGCTGCCCATGATGTGGAACGAGCCGAGCGCGACCTGCCCGTTCTCGTAGCCGACCGCGTCGCTCTCGGCCATGAACGACGCGAGCGATCCGCTCTGCCCCGGCCGGTACTCGACGAGCTTCGCGCTCGAGCCGAAGATCCGCTGCGCGCCAGCGGCCTCGAGGATGCGCGCGGCGCCCTCGATGCCGGTCCGCAGGTGGCCGCGGTCGACCTCGGCGAGCTGCTCGCGGACCACCGGCTGGCCGTCGCGCCCGACCTTGACCTCGCCCTCGCCGCGATCGCGAACGATGATGCCGCACGCCGCCGAGAACTTCGCCGCCGCCATGTACTCGAAGTGCTGGGTGGCGCTCTGCCACGGCAGGAACGGCAGGAGCAGCGACGGGTTCAGCGGGCCCGACTCGTACTTGACGCCGTAGCCGTCGCCGTCGAGGTTCGCGTGCTCGTCGGAGTAGCGCGCCTGCATCGTGCCCTCCCACGGCCGGACCTCCTCGTCGAACCAGCCCTGGACGACGGTGACCGGATGCAGGCGCAGGTGCTGGCCGATGTTGCGGTTCTCGAGGCCCGAGCGCTTGAGCAGCGCGGGGGAGTGCAGCGCGCCGGCGGCGCTGACGACGCCGCGCGCGTTGATGCGGACCGAGCGCCCGTCGGCGGTCGTGCACGAGATGCCGCGCGCCGCGCCCGCCTCGACGATCACCGTGTCGACCTTCGTCCGCACGAGGATCCGCGCGCCCGCCTCGAACGCGTCCTGCAGCCACGTCTTCGTCACCGAGCGCTTGGCCCCGCGGCGGCAGCCGAAGCCGCAGCGCCCGCAGTCGATCCCCTGGTCGCAGGCCGGGCCGACGTTGCGGATGATCGGCTCGACGTGGAAGCCGAGCTCGCGCATCCCGCGCTCGAGGATCGCGTCCTTCGGGTTGGCGGCGCTGTGCTCGGCGTTGACGCCGAGGCGCTCCATCACCGCCTGGGTCGCGGTCTCGTAGGCCTGGCCGTCGAAGTCCGGGACCCCGTGGGTCGCCCATTCCTTGCGGACGTAGTCCGGCGTCGGGAACGAGGTCGTGTAGTTGACGACGGTGCCGCCGCCGAGCACCGCGCCGGCGGCCAGCGCGATGTTGCCGTCGTCGGTCGCCATGCCGCCGCCGTTGAGGTAGAAGCGCCGCAGCCCGTCGAGCTCGCCGCCGTCGAAGTCCTCGTCGTCGTAGTAGCCGCCGGCCTCGACGACGATCACGTCGAGCCCCTTGGCGGCCAGGACCCCGGCGACCGTCCCGCCGCCCGCGCCCGAGCCGACGACCACGACGTCGCACTCCATCTGCGCCTGCGGCTCGGCGGGCGTCAGCGCCTTCGGCGGCGCGTCCGGGTTCTTGCCCAGCGGGCCCGGGTAGTCGATCGCGCCCCACACGGGGGAGGCGCCGCCGTCGCGCGCGGGCAGCCCGTAGTAGTGGATGAGCGCGGCGCGCCGCAGGCCGTGGAAGAGGCCTCGCTTCGGCATGAGCCGCGAGTCGGCGTACGAGCGCAGGACGGCCTCGCGCTTGTCCTGCGGCAGGTCGCTGAAGCGGTTCCACCCACCCCCGCCGGCGGCGGTCATCGGCTTGGAGTCGAAGGCGGCGAGGGCGAGCCCGAACTGCTTGCGCTCGGTCGCGCGCGGGTTGAGGTCGAGGGCCTCGGCGATGGCGTCCGGGACGCCGAGGGCGCTGGCGCTGGGCACGCCGTCGGCGCCGGGCGCGAACGTGTCGCAGATGGCCGTGAGGGAGCGGCGCTGACGCGCAGACAGGTCCATGCGCGCGAACCTACACTCTGCGGCGATGGCCCAGCACCCCTACGGCGCCGTGGCCGTCGTCGGGCCCGGCGACGCCACGCCCGCGGAGGCGTCTGCCGCGTCGGCGATCGGTCTCGGACTGGCCTCCCGCGGCATCACCGTCGTGTGCGGCGGCCTTGGAGGTGTCATGGAGGCCGCGTGCGCCGGAGCGCGCTCCGTCGGGGGCGTCACGATCGGCCTGCTCCCGGGCCACGACCGCCGCGACGCGAACCGGTTCGTGTCGGTGGCGATCCCGACCGGGATGGGGGAGCTGCGCAACGGCCTCGTGATCCGCGCCGCGGACGCCGTCGTGGCGGTCGGCGGAGGGCACGGGACGCTGTCGGAGATCGCGCTCGCGCTCAAGGCGGGCAAGCGCGTGGTCGGGGTCGACTCGTGGGACGTCGACGGCGTCGAGCCCGCGCAGGACGCCTCCGACGCGCTGACCCGGCTGCTGGCGTAGCAACTTCCGTTGCGCAGTATCGTTCGAGCGGCCAAGGATGGTTCGGAACGCGCTGATCGGGGTGGTGGTGGCGTTCGCCTGCGCGGGCGCGGCGCCCGCGTACGCGTGGCACCCGACCGAGCAGCCGCCTGCCGGGATGACCCCGGCGGACAGGATCGGCTTCCCGAGCTTCAGCTCGTCGTTCGGCGGCCAGCCGGCCATGTCGGTCGCCGAGCCCGGCGACGTCAACGGCGACGGCCGCGACGATCTCGCGGTGACGTTCCCCGGCTGGTACGAGGGGTGGGGGACGTCCTACGTGGTCTTCACCCGCCCGGCCGGCCGGGGCGGATCGGAGCCGGTCGAGGAGCGGCCGGGGTTTCGCATCGTGGGCGGGGGCGGGTCCGTGGGCATCGCTTCCGCGGGCGACCTCAACGAGGACGGCCTGGACGACCTCGCGGTGCTCGGCGGGAACCCGGGCCTCAGGGTCGTGTTCGGCAAGCGCGACAGCGAGACCGTCTACCTGAGCTCGGCGCGGACGCTGCAGATCGACGGGCCGTGGTCGTCGTACTGGGCCGGGTCGAGCAACGGGGTCATGCGGCCTCCGCCGATCATCAACGCGGGTGACCAGAACGGCGACGGGCGTACGGACCTCGCGATCGCCGCCGGCGGCCAGGTCAGCATCATCTACACGCCCGCCGACCCCGAGGGGGCGTGGGTCGACGCGACCACCATCGAGGAGGACGAGGGCGTCGCGCTTCGCACGAACGAGGACGTCCGGGACATCGACCTGGCCTCGCTCGGCGACGTCTGGGGCGACCGGCGCGACGAGCTGCTCGTGGGATGGTCGCGTTCGGCCGACGACCTGGTCCGCCTCGTCGGCGCCGGCCTCACCGGCGGCGCGGGCGACGTCGACCTCCTGGAGGTCGCCGAGTCGGGCCGCGGCTGGGAGCGCCACGAGGAGGGGTGGTTCAACGCGCTGACGACCCTGCGACCGGCGGTCGCCGGCGACCGGCGCCGGCCGATCGTGGGGATGAGCAGCCGCACGGTGCTGATCCCCGACACGGGCCCGCAGCGCGTCGAGCAGTCGATCTCGTCCGGCGCCGAGGTGATGGAGAGCCACTCGTCGCTGATCGTCGACGTCGGCGATCAGGATCGCGACGGGCGTGCCGACATCGGCGTCGGCGAGGGCATCCGCTACCTCGACGGTCAGCG
>CADCVT010000161.1 GCA_902806215.1 uncultured Solirubrobacteraceae bacterium
ACCGGAGAACCCGGCACCTCGACGAGCTGGATCAGCCCCGCATCGGCGGCGGCGCGCGGCGTCATCGACGGCGCGGCGCGGGTGGCGACGCGCCGTGACGGCGTGAGGTCGCCATCGAGGATCTGCACCGACGTGCCGCTCGGTTTGCACGAGCCCTCGGTCCGGCGCGGCGTCCGGCCGGTCAGCAGGTACTCGGTGTACTTCTCGGTGACCTTGGGCGAGCCGCCGAGCTCCATGTGCGGGACGCCGCAGACGGCCTGGACGTGCACCGCGTCGCCGAGCGGCGTGTGCGTGCCGAGCGGACCCTGGTGCGCGCTGCGCGTCGGGACCGTGACGTCGCCGTCGCCGAGCCGCACGGCCGCCTCGAGCGTGCCGTCGGCGTCCGGGTTGGCGGCGACGTCGACGCCCTGGATCGACATGAGGCCGGTGCCGATCACGGCGCGCGTCTCGATCTGCCCGACGTTCGTGTCGAAGCCGTCGTGCTTCTGGTGCCAGGCGCGCGCCTGCGCGATGAGCGACGTGTTGGCCTGCGCGACCTGGCCGAACCAGTTGCTCACCCCCTCCTGCGTCTGCTCGCTCCCGCCGACGCGCAGCCACGGTCCGTACCTGTCGCTGGCGAACAGGTGATAGAGCCCGCCGGCGTCGCGCGCCCACTGCTTGGCGTCCTCGTTGGGCAGGAACGTGTCGAGGTCCTTCACGCCGCTGAGCGGGTTCTCGACGCCGAACGAGACGAAGAAGAGCGGCTTGGCGGCGCCCCAGAACGGCGTCCCCGCGGTGAGCACGCGGCCGACCTTCTCCGGGTGCTTCTCGCTGTACTCGCGCATGAGCAGCCCGCCGTAGGAGTGGCCGTAGAGGACGACCTCGTCGAGCCCCTGGTCCTTGGCGAAGTCGGTGTTGAGGATCTGGCCGATGAACGTGTGCAGCCGGCCGATGCTCTCGCCCGGCGCCTTGCGCCAGTCCCACGAGAAGCGCCAGCCGCGGTCGCCGGGGGCGATCTCGTCGATCCAGTCCTCCTGGGCCTGGTAGATGTCCTGGCCGAACGCGCTCGAGACGAAGCCCTCGGGGTCGTTGGGGTCGGGCGTCGGGCCGGCGCTGGGGCAGTTGAGGTTCGTCTTGCCGTCGGGCGCGAGGCGCATCGCCTGGAGCTTGTCGTCGTTGTTCAGCGGACCGGGAGGCCAGACGTCGGAGCCCTCGCAGCGGATGCGCGAGCCGGCGAAGCCGGGGATGTTGAGGATCGGCAGGCGCTGGGCCTGCACGTCCCACAGCAGGCGGCCGGGCGTGCTCATCGCGTACTTGCCGCCCATGTCGATGGGGCCGTGGACCCAGCGATCCTGCGGATCCTCGGGCCAGGTGTCCGCCCAGGGATCGGGCATGCGCCGCTCGACGATGCCGTACCGCTCGCCGAGGCCCGGACGCGGCGCGGTCCCCCAGTGCAGCGGGCCGTTGCCGCTCGGGCTCGCGCGAAGGTGGCCGCCGACCATGCCGTTGCCGAGGATCGTGTCGGCCGAGCCGTCGAGGTTCAGGCGGAACGCCGCGCCGCCGGCCTGGGAGTACAGGACGCTCTGGCCGTCGGGAGAGACGTCGAAGTCGACGGTCGTCGCCGCGGGAGCGCCGGACATGAGCGTCGTGGTCGCGCCGCTCGACGGGTTGATCTCGACCAGCTTCAGGCCCTGGTCCTTCGCGCCGTGCAGGCCCACGAGCCGCGTCTTGCCCTCCGGGTCGCCGCCCCAGCTCAGCGACCAGTACTCGGTAGCGATCTGGTTCGTCAGCTGGCTCGAGCCGCCGCCGGTCAGCGAGACGAGCCGGATGTGCCCGCCGCGCTCGCCGTACTTCGCGTCGTCGCGGCCCGCGTCCATCATGCGGATGAACGCGAGCGACCTGCCGTCCGGGGCCCACACGGGCGAGTGGTCGAAGTAGCTGTAGCCCGTATCCACCTGGTCGTGCGGCACGTCCATCACGGTCGCCGGCGGCGTGGTGACCTGGGTCGTGGCCTTCGTCCGCAGGTTCCAGACGAAGATCGCGGTGTGCGTCGCGCCCGCGGGGTGGCCGGGGTCAGGAACCTTCGCGGCGAAGGCGACGCGGGTGCCGTCCGGCGACCAGGAGGGCGAGGACGGGATGCCCTGGGTCGGCGGGACGGTGCCGTCCTTCTCGTCGAAGTGGAACGTGTCGCGGACCGGGATCGCGGTGCCTGTCGCGGCGTTCGCGCCGTTCGGCGTCCAGATCCTCAGCCCGAACTCGCCGCTGTCGCGCTCGAGGTACGCGATCTTCCCGGGCGTCCCCGGCCAGGCGGCCTGTGCGGCGGGCGCGGCGACGACGACGGCGAGCACGGCGAGGAGCAGGAGACGGGCGAGGAGCATGAGGAGGATCCTGCTCTCGCGCACCCCCGGTGGCATCGGGGGGTTCCCTAGCGCTCTCGATGGCGCCTTTCGCGGGGGACCCCGGCGGTGTCGTGGGTCAGAGGCGCTTGCGGAGCATCCCGAACACCCCGCGCACGACCTCGCGCTGCAGGCGCTGGCCCTGGCGCGAGCCGAGGAAGTCCCCGAGCGCCTCGGGCGTGCTCTTCTTCGGCGCGGGCGCGCGGCGGCCGGTGCGCTTCTTGGGCAGCCGGGGGAGCGGGACGCGGTCCGGCGCGGCCTCGGGGAGCGGCTCGGGGTCCGGCGCGGCGTCGGCGCGCAGCCCGGCGAGCAGCTCGCGCGCGGACTCGGGATCGGCCGGCGTGCCGTACTCGGCCCACAGCGGCGAGCGCTTCGCCGCGCCGTCGACGTCGTCGGATGGCGCCATCCGTGACGCGGGCGCGCGCAGGCGCGTGTGGACGACCGGGGTCGGGACGCCGGCCTCGGACAGGAGCGTCACGGCCGCCTCGCCGGTCCCGACGCTCGTCAGCAGCTCGCCGACGTCGTACAGGTCGCTGCGCGGATAGGTGGCGACCGTCGCGCGGAGATCCTTCGCGTCGTCCGGAGTGAAGGCGCGCAGCGCGTGCTGTACCCGCAGGCCGAGCTGGCCGAGAACCTCGTCCGGGAGGTCGGTCGGCTGCTGCGTGACGAACACGACGCCGACGCCCTTGGAGCGGATGAGCCGGACGGTCCGGCCGACCGACTCGAGGAACGTCTTCGTCGCGTCGGCGAACAGCAGGTGCGCCTCGTCGAGGAACACGACGAGCTTCGGCTGCGGGAGGTCGCCGGCCTCGGGCAGCGTCTCGAACAGCTCGGCGACGAACCACATGAGCGCCGTCGACCACAGCGCCGGCCTGTCCTGCACCGCGGCGAGCTCGAGGCAGGACACGATCCCGCGTCCGTCGTCGGCGGTGCGCAGCAGGTCGGCGACGTCGAACTCCGGAGCGCCGAAGAACGTGTCGCCACCGGTCGTCTGGAGCCCGAGCAGCGACCGCAGCAGCACGCCGACCGTCGCCTTCGAGAGCCCGCCGATGCCCTCGAGCTCGGCCTTGCCCTCGTCGGAGGAGAGGAACATCAGCAGCGCGCGAAGGTCCTCGAGGTCGACGAGCGGCAGCGCGTTGGCGTCGGCGTAGTGGAAGACGAGCATGAGGCTCGCCTCCTGCGTCTCGTTCGCTCCGAGCACCTTGGCCAGCAGCTGCGGCCCGAAGTCCGTGACCGACGCGCGCACCGGCACGCCGGGTCCCTCGCCGCCGAGCGAGAGGAACTCGACCGGGAACGCCGCCGGCGCGAACGGCACGCCGAGGTCGGCCATGCGCTTGGCGCCGACGCCCGCGGCATCGCCGGGCGTCGCAAGCCCGGACACGTCGCCCTTGACATCGGCGACGAGCACGGGGACGCCGGCGGCCGAGAGCTGCTCGGTCATCACCTGGAGCGTCTTCGTCTTCCCGGTGCCGGTCGCACCCGCCACGAGCCCGTGCCGGTTGAGCGTCGCGAGCGGGACCCGCACCTCCGCCTCGCGGTGCAGCGTCCCCTCGTGCACGCCGCGCCCGAGGTCGAGGCTCGCCCCCTCGGTCCGGTAGGCGTCGGCGATCGTCGTCGCGAAGTCGGCTGACACGGCGCTGGACCCTAACGGCCCTGCAAAAGACTGGGGTGGGACCCCAGGTCGATTCACCGTACGCTGGCGCTTCGGGTTCCCACGAAGGGCTGGCAGGCATGGACGCTGGACGATGCACCAAGCGCTCCATGAGGCTGGCGCTGCCGCTCGCACTCGCGGGGCTCGCCATCGCGGGACCGGCGCAGGCGGCCACCGTCTCGGCGACGCCCGGCTTCGGGGTCGACATCCAGGACGAGGGCTCCGAGGTCAACGTGATCGCCGTCGACCTCGTCGGCGGCCAGGTCCGCGTCCGCGACACGGCCACGCCACCGGTCGCCGACGGCATGTCGTGCAGCCAGGCGGACGCCGACACGGTGCTCTGCGACGTCGCGCCCGCGGCGGTCTTCGCGAACCTCGGCGGGGGCGGCGACACGTTCACGACCGGCGACGGCGTTGACGTCACCGTCAACGGCGGGGCGGGCGGCGACACGATCACCGGCGGGAACCTCGACGACGACCTGCTCGGTGGCAGCGAGGCCGATCAGCTCAACGGCGGCGCGGGCACCGACCAGATCGAGGGCGGGCCCGGCAACGACATCGAGCGGGGCGGGCCAGGCGTCGACTTCTTCAACAGCTTCGTCGTCGACAGCGGCATGGTCATCGACACGGACCCGGGCAACGACG
>CADCVT010000162.1 GCA_902806215.1 uncultured Solirubrobacteraceae bacterium
CGTCGTTCTCGGCGAGGTGGTCGGCCACGCCGGAGAGGCGGGTGTGGACGTCCGCGCCCCCCAACTCCTCGGCCGTCACCTCCTCGCCGGTGGCCGCCTTCACGAGGGGGGGGCCGCCGAGGAAGATCGTGCCCTCGCCCTTCACGATCACCACCTCGTCGCTCATCGCCGGGACGTACGCGCCGCCGGCGGTGCACGAGCCCATGACGCACGCGATCTGCGGGATCGAGCGCTGCGACATCGTCGCCTGGTTGAAGAAGATCCGCCCGAAGTGCTCGCGGTCGGGGAAGACGTCGTCCTGCATCGGCAGGAACGCGCCGCCGGAGTCGACGAGGTACACGCACGGCAGCCGGTTGTGCAGGGCCACCTCCTGCGCGCGCAGGTGCTTCTTGACGGTGATGGGGTAGTAGGTGCCGCCCTTGACGGTGGCGTCGTTGGCCACGATGACGCAGCGCCGGCCGTGGATGACGCCGACGCCGGTGACGATGCCCGCGCTGGGAGCCGCGCCGTCGTAGAGCTCCTCGGCGGCGAGCGGGCTCAGCTCGAGGAACGGCGTACCGGGGTCGGTCAGCCGCTCGATCCGCTCGCGGGCCAGCAGCTTGCCGCGCGCGTGATGGCGGTCGACGGCCTTCGGGCCGCCGCCGGCGCGGACGCGCTCGAGGCGCGTGACGAGGTCCTCGATCAGCTCGAGGTGGGCGTCGCGGTAGCTCACGAGACCTCCGTGACCGCCACGAGCGGCTGGCGCTGCGTCACGCGGTCGCCGGGCTTGAGCTCGAGCCCCTCGACCGTCCCCGCGGTGGGCGCGGTGATCGCCAGCTCCATCTTCATCGACTCCAGCACGAGCAGCACGTCGCCCTCCTCGACCTGATCTCCGTTGGCGACGTGCACGAGCAGCACGGTGCCGGGCATCGGCGCCTCCAGCGACCCGGCCAGCGCCCCGGCGCCGCTGCGCACCGTGCGCTCGGTCCGCGCCTCCAGATGGTGTCCATCGCGCGCGACGTAGACCGCGTCGTCGCCGTCGAACGCGACGACGTAGCGCCGCGAGATCCCGTCGAGCGTGATGCGAAGCGAGGCGGGGTCAGACCCCGCCGAGATTCGCGCATCCCACGTGTGGATCGTGTCGCCGTTGCGCACTTCCGTGGGTGTGACCCTGATATCGCCGTGGTCCTCGATCTGGCGGCGCCACGGCCCGGGCGTCGTCGTCGCGGCCGCGGTGTCGCGCAGGTACGCGGCGATCGCCGCGGCGGGCAGCAGGTCGGCCGGCGGCCCGCCGGTGAGCTCGGACAGGACGCGCTCGAGCAGCCCGGTGTCCTGCTCGCCGGCGCGCACGTCGTCGCGGCGCACCAGGTCGCGCGTGAACGACGCGTTCGTCGCCACGCCGAGGATCTCGAGCTCGGCGAGGCCGCGGTCGAGACGACGGAGCGCGGTCGGACGGTCCGGCGCGTACGCGATGACCTTGGCGAGCATCGGGTCGTAGCTCGTGCTGACCTCGCTGCCCTCGCGCACGCCGGAGTCGACGCGGACGCCGGCGGGCTCGCGGTAGCGACGGATCGTGCCGGTCGCCGGCAGGAAGCCGTTCGCCGGGTCCTCGGCGTACAGGCGCGCCTCGACCGCGTGGCCCGACGGGACGAGGTCCTCCTGGCGCAGCGCGAGCGGCTCACCGGCCGCGACGCGCAGCTGGTGCTCGACGAGGTCGACGCCGTAGACGAGCTCGGTGACCGGGTGCTCGACCTGCAGGCGGGTGTTCATCTCGAGGAAGAAGAAGTCGCTCGCGTCGCCGGTGGCGATGAACTCGACCGTGCCCGCGCCGACGTAGCCGACCTGCGCGGCGAGCGCGACCGCGGCCTCCCCCATGCGCGTGCGGAGCACCGCGTCGACGACCGGCGACGGCGCCTCCTCGACGACCTTCTGGTGGCGGCGCTGCAGCGAGCACTCGCGCTCGCCGAGGTGCACGACCGTGCCGTGCGTGTCGGCCATCACCTGGACCTCGATGTGACGCGGGCGTTCGAGGTAGCGCTCGACGAGCACGCGCGCGTCGCCGAACGCCGACTGCGCCTCGCGGCGCGCGGAGTCCAGCGCGGCCTCGAGCTCGTCCATGGAGCGCACCACGCGCATGCCCTTGCCGCCGCCGCCGGCGACGGCCTTGATGACGTGCGGGAAGTCGTGGTCGGCGGCGAACGCGCGAAGCTCTGACAGCGACACGTCGTCGCCCTCGATGCCGGGAACGACCGGGACGCCCGCCTCGCGGGCGAGGATCTTCGCGCGGGCCTTGTCGCCCATGACCTCGATCGCGTCCGGCGGCGGGCCGACCCAGTCCAGGCCTGCGTCGACCACCGCGCGGGCGAACGCCGCGTTCTCCGACAGGAACCCGTAGCCGGGGTGGATCGCCTGCGCGCCGGCGGTGCGTGCCGCCTCGAGCAGCGCGTCGCCGTCGAGGTAGGACTCCACCCGCACCGCGACGTCGGCGGCGTCGACGTGCGGAGCCGCCGCGTCGACATCGGTGAACACCGCGACCGAGC
>CADCVT010000163.1 GCA_902806215.1 uncultured Solirubrobacteraceae bacterium
GAGCGCGTGAACGCCGCGCCGTGGGCGGCGCGTGCGCAGAACGAGCTGCGCGGCACCGGCCAGACGCTGCGCCGCGCGTCGATGCCCGAGTCCGACTCGCTCACGCCGAGCGAGCTGCAGGTCGCGCTGCGCGTCGCCGAGGGCCTGACCAACCGCGAGGTCGCCGCGGCGATCTTCATCAGCCCCAAGACCGTCGAGCACCACCTCAGCTCGATCTACCGCAAGCTCGGCATCCGCTCGCGGACCGAGCTCGCACGCCGCATGGCGTCCGAGCCCGCCGACCCGATCCCGGCGTAGAAGAGCCGCGAACGTACGCGCAGCCGGGCTATAGCCCGGCTTGACGTACGTTCGGCGCTATCGGGCGAGCTTGGTGGCCAGCTCGACGAGGAGGCGCACTCCCACTCCGTTGCCGCCCTTTGCCGCGTACGCTCGGCCGGAGTCCCACGCCGTTCCCGCGATGTCGAGGTGGGCCCACGGGGTGTCGCCGACGAAGCGTTTGAGGAACTGCGCGGCGGTGATCGAGCCGGCCTTGCGGCTCTCCACGACGTTCGAGATGTCGCCGTAGCGGCCCGTGATCAGCTCGTCGTACTCCTCGTGCAGCGGCAGGCGCCAGACGATGTCGCCTGCGGTGCGCCCGGCCTCCTCGACGGTCTGGGCCCAGTCGTCGTCGTTGCTGACGAGGCCCGAGTAGGTCGATCCGAGCGCGATGATGATCGCGCCGGTCAGCGTGGCGAGGTCGATGACGCGCTCGGCGCCGAGCGAGATCGCGTGCGCGAGGCAGTCGCTCAGCACGAGCCGGCCCTCGGCGTCGGTGTTGTTGACCTCGATCGTCGTGCCGGTCATCGCGGTGACGACGTCGCCGGGCTTGACCGACCGGCCGCTGGGCAGGTTCTCCGTCGCGCCGACGACGGCGACGACGTCGATCGGAAGCTCGAGCGCCGCGATGGCGCCCATGGCGGCGATGACAGCGGCGCCGCCCGACATGTCGAACTTCATCTCCTGCATCTTCGCCCCGGGCTTGATGGAGATGCCGCCGCTGTCGAACGTCACCGCCTTGCCGACGAGGCCGAGCGGGAACGCGTCGCCCGAGCTGCCGGAGCCGCGGTAGGTGATCGTGATGAGCGCGGGCTCCTCCTCGGTGCCCTGCGCAACCGCCGCGAAGGCGCCCATCCCGCGTCCGACGATCTCGTCGCGGCCCTCGACCGAGACGACGACGCCCTCGAGCTGCCGCGCCTGCTCGGCGAGGATCGTCGGCGTCATGTGGTTGGCCGGCGTGTTCTGCAGGTCACGACAGAGGTTCACGAAGCGCGAGATCGTCGCGGCGCGGTCGACCGTCTCGGACACGTCGTCGTGCGCGCTGACGATGAGCTCCTCGATCCCGCCGGCGTCGTCGTCGGCCTTCGACTTGAACTGGTCGAAGCGGTACCGGCCGAGCACCGCGCCCTCGACGAGCCCGCCGACGACGGCGGCGTCGACGTGGTGGGGGACCTCCCAGCAGACGGTCTTCGTCGACGACGCCTCGGCGGCGCGCGCGAGCGCTGTCGCCGACGCGACGCGGGCGCGCTCGGCGTCGAAGCGGTCGCGGTCGCCGAGGCCGACGAGCACCCACCGCTTCCCGTCCTCGTGGGTGACGGCGAGCGACTTGAAGGACCGCTTCGCCTCGCCGGTGTCGAGCAGGCGCTGGAGCGCGCCGTCGGAGACGTCGTGCGAGACGTCCTTGCCCTCGAAGACGCCGACGACGACGGTGTCGGCCGCGGTCTGAGGCGGATCGGTGGTGGTGGCGGAGACGCGCATGGAGCGCGGCAGTCTAGAGCGCACTAATGCCGGTGAGCGGAGGCGCGGGCGCGCGGCGGCGCCTTCAGGGCCAGCGTCCTCGTGATGGTCCCGCCCGAGCTCTTGCGCATCGAGACGACGACCTTCAGCGCGGAGCGCTCGTCACGCGGGCGGCGGATCCGGCACGTGTGCGCGGCCCCGGCGCGGACGTCGATGATGCAGCCCTTGATCTTCCGGGTGCCCTTGCGCAGCGAGATCGCCAACCGGCCCGGCTGGCCGGCGTTCACCGAGACGGCGACGAACCGGCCGATCCGCACCGCGCTGACGCGGCCGAGGGCGGCCGTGCGCGGGAGGATCGCGATCGGCGTGGGCGGCACGAAGGGGTTGGGCGCGACGGCCGGGACGAGCGGCTCGCCCCGCGTCGCGCCACGGACCTCCACCGGTGGCGCGGGCGCAGGCTCCGGGCGCGGCTTGCGGATGATGCGGATCGTCCGCCGGTCGAGGGCCCCGTCGGCCGAGACGGCGGTGATCGTGACCTCGCCGCTCTCCGGGATCTCCGCCGGAGCGACGAAGCGGCCTTCGCGGCTGATCGAGCCCCCCGACGCGGTCCAGTCGTCCGTGACGGGCGTCGACGTGAGGTCGACGCTCGATCCGGCGATCATCTGCTGAGGCGCGCCGCCGATCGCGATGACCGGCTGCGGCTTCTCCGCGTCGACGGCGATGGCCGCGGTTGCGACGAACGGCTCGCGCGGGAAGCTCGCGCCGGCCTCGCGAACCGCGTAGGTGAACGAGTCCGCGGCGTTCGAGCCGGCGTCGGGCGTGTAGACGACCTTGGGACTGGAGACCCACTCGGTCGGAAGGTCGACCGTTCCGCGCGACGGTCCCCGGATCAGCTTGTACTCGGGTGGCGCGAGCGGGATCGGCTCGACGTCGTCGCGGTCCTCCCGCGTCCCGAGCACCGCCTGGAAGGCTTGGCTTGAGAGACCGAAGGTGTAGGGCAGCCCGTCAGGCTTGCGCGCGACCGCGCGCGCCTCGGGAACGTAGCCGGGCACGATGACGTCGATGTCGCCCCAGCCGTTGTCCTCATCCTGCTCGAAGACGAGGTCGTCGGGGTCGACGACCGCGCGGATCTTGTAGGGACCGGGCTTGGTCTCGGAGACGTCGATCCACTGGAAGTCCGTAGCAGCGCCGTAGACGTCGGCCCACCCGGGGCTCAGCCCCATGCGGACCACGTCGTCGTCGCTGTCGTGGCGGCAGAGGATCCGCGGGGGGGAGGCGTAGAGACTGGGCGTGTTGAGCGGGGTGCGGCCGAGAAGGGCGCTGTCGAGCAGGCAGAAGCCGATCTTCGCGGCGAGGCCCTGGTCAGTCAGGCCGTCGGCCGACCGCAGCGAGTACTCGGCCGCTCGCGCGAAGTGGAAGTGGTTGTGTCCGTCTTCGAGACGGCCGCCCGCGCCGGTCTCGTAGACGAGCGTCGCCTCGGGCTTCAGCTCCCGCGGC
>CADCVT010000164.1 GCA_902806215.1 uncultured Solirubrobacteraceae bacterium
CGGTCTGGTTGGCCGAGACGGCGTCGGCGGCGTCGCACTCGACGACGTCGGTCTCGGTGTCGTAGACGCTCAGGGCGTCGACGCCGGGGCCGCCGCTCACGACGTCGGCTCCGGGCCCGCCGAGCACGGCGTCGTCGCCCGCGCCGCCCGCGATCCGGTCGGCGCCGCCGCCGCCGCTCAGCGCGTTGGACTCGGCGTTGCCGGCGAGCGCGTCGTCGCCCGAGCCGCCCGCGACGTCCTCGATGTCGCCTCCCACGTCGTCGTTCTCGCCGCCCTCGCCGTCGCCGCCCACGTAGTCGAGCGACACGGACACGCCCGCGGTCCGCTCGCCGTAGTCGACGAGATCGCGCCGGTCGCCGCCGCGCAGCAGGTCGGCACCTGCCCCGCCGGCCAGGACGTCGTTGCCCTCGCCACCGGCCATCCGGTTGTTGACCGCGTAACCCGACAGCAGGTCGTCGCCGCGCCCGCCGACGAGGTGCTCCACATCGCGGGCGAGGTCGTCGCGCTCGCTCGCGGCGCCGTCGTTCGCGGTCTCGTCGAGCGTGAGCGACACCGTCTCGCCCATCGCGCCGTAGTCGGCGGTGTCGCCGCCGGCGCCGCCGTTCATCTTGTCCGCGCCGTCGCGTCCGCCGAGCAGCCGGTCGTCCCCCGCGCCGCCGTCGAGCACGTCGTCGTCGCCGGCGCCGCCGTCGAGCACGTCGTCGCCGCCGGCGCCGAGGAGCCGCTGCTCGCCCGCGCCGCCCCGGAGCAGGTCACCAGCCGACCCTCCCGAGAGCACCTCGACGTCGTTGCCGACGCGATCGCCCTCGCCCGCCTCGCCGTCGTCGGCGCGATCGTCCTGGACGATCGCCACCGGCGCCGAGCGGTTGCCGTACTCGGCCCGGTCGCGCCCCGAGCCACCGTCGAGGACGTCCGCGCCGGAGCCGCCGTCGAGCACGTCGTCGAGCTCGTCGCCGCCGAGCGCGTCGTTGCCGGGACCCCCGCTCAGCAGGTCGTGGCCGTGACCGCCGCGCACGGCGTCGGCACCCGCGCCGCCGTCGACTTGGTCCTCGTTCTCGCCGCCGGCGATCGTGTCGGCGTCGGCGTCGCCGTGGACACGGTCGTTGCCGCGCCCGCCGTCGATGCGGTCAGCGCCGTCGTCGCCGCGCAGCAGATCCTGATGGTCGCCGCCGAGCAGCGTGTCGGGGCCGGGACCGCCGCGAAGCTCGTCGTCTCCGCCGTCGCCGGTGAGCGCGTCGGCTCCGGCGCCGCCGTCGAAGACGTCGCGCGTCCTCGGGCGTCCGACCATCACGTCGTCGCCGCTGCCGCCGTAGGCGCCCTCCAGGCTGACGAGCTTGTCCTTCTCCCCGGCCTCGCCGTCGTCGGCGAAGCCCGTGCCCATCGTCACCGTCACCGGCGCCGTGCGCTCGGAGTAGTCGACGGCGTCGGCGCCCGGTCCGCCGTCGATGGTGTCGGCACCGGTGCCGCCGTCCAGGAGATCGTTGCCCTGCCCACCCGCGAGCCAGCTCGTGCCCGGCGCGCCGATGAGGATGTCCGAGCCGCCGCCGCCGCCGAGACCCTCGACGTCGGGAGCGACGGTGTCGCGCTCGCCCGGCCCGCCGCTCGTAGGCGTGCCGTCGGCGGCGACGCGCACGTCCGCTTGGCGGTGGGAGTAGTCGACGTCGTCGACGCCTTCGCCGCCCTCGAAGCGGTCGGCGCCGTTCCCGTACGACGCTTCGAACCGGTCGTCCCCGGGACCACCGAGGTACGTCGTGTCGCCGGCGCGATCGGCGAATCGGTCCGGGCCCGGTGACCCGATGACACGCTCGGCGCCGTCGCCGAGCTGGTCCGTCTGCACCACGCCGGCGATCGAGAACCCCGTGACGACCCCTCGGACCGCGGAGAAGTCGACGACGTCGTGTGCACCGGCGAGCTTGCTCGGCACGAAGAGGTCGAAACCGTCGCCGTCGATGGCCAGCGACCCGGCGGTGCCGGCGGTCAGCCAGTCCGAGCCCGCATCGTTGACGAAGGTCACGTGTCCCGCGCCGCCCCTCACGTGATCGTCGCCCGGTCCGTCCCGGACGATCAGCGGCGCCGCGGACTGAACCTGCTCGAGAAGGTCGTTCCCCGCCCCGAGATCGACCTCGATCCGTTCGGGTGCCCCACACAGTGCGGCCTGGCCGGCCTGCGTGCAGCCGGGCCCGGCGAGCACCGGCCGGGTGTCGTGCACGTGGAGACCGTCGTCGGTCGCGAGCATGGAGACGATGTCGTCGGCCGCGACGCGATCGGTCACGGTCAGCACCCCGTCCGTGAGCGAGGCCTCGACCGCCCAGGCCGGAGCCGCGCACAGCAGCGCGCCCAGGCAGGCGAGGACGGCGAGGATGGGGAACGAGCGGGGCAAGGGCGGCAGGACGTCTATCGGCAGGAAGCCGGCGACCGTTCAACGCCTCGCTGCGCCAAGAGTTCCGGCGCAGCGCTCCCTACCTGCCTGCGAGCTGCTCCTTGAGCCGCTCGATGACCGCGACCGGCGACGGGTCGATCCCGCGCAGCACCGCGACGTACATCGACACGAGGTCGCCGAGCAGGACGAGCGAGAACACCCGCTCGACGGGGTTGCGGCCCTGGGTCTCGATGCGGAACGTCGCCTTCGCGCCTGGCTCGACGAGCCAGTCGGTCAGCTCGATGCGGTGGCGCACGCGCGGGTGCAGGTCGGCGTCGTCGAGGAAGATCGCCGAGAACGGGCCGAGGCTGTCGACGCCCTCCCAGCCCACGATCTCGTTGTGGTCGAGCTCGGGAAGCTCGTGGGAGAAGGCCGGCAGCTTCGCGTTCTCGTTGAGCTGGGTCTTCCACCGGTAGGCGATCGGCGCCGTGAGGCCCGAGCCTGCGATCAGCGGGATCGTGCCGTTGATGCCGCGGGCGATCGTCTTGGCCAGGCCGTCGTCGGGACCGTCCGGCCCCCACTCCGCGCACAGCGTCTCGACGTGCGAGGCCGCGACGTCGACCTCGGAGTTCATCCGCGTGCACACGCCGCACAGCGCGGCGACCTCGAGCGTCGCCACGGTCAGGTACGCGACCGCCGCGCGCGGCTGGAAGCCGCCCGGGATCGGGATGACCGGCACCCCGTCTGCCCGCGCCTGCTCGGCGAGCTTGCCGCCGCTCGTGACCACGACCCGCCGCGCGCCGACGAACCCGGCCGCGTCGTAGCAGGCAAGGGTCTCCTCGGTGTTGCCCGAGTACGACGCGCACAGGACGGTGGTGTCGGGCGTCGCCCACGGCGGCAGCCCGTAGGCGCGCGCGACCGCGACCGGCCGCGAGGCGTGGTCGCCGAGGATCGCGCGGGCGAGACCGCCGCCGATCGCCGACCCGCCCATGCCCGCGACGATGAGGCCGCCCGGCGAGTCCCACTCCTCCATGAGCCCCGCCGCGCTCTCGAACCGCCACAGCGCGTCGCGCAGGTGCTCGGGGATGGCGAGCACGTCGGCCATCAGCGAGTTGCGGTCGACCCGGGCGATGCCCTCGCGATCCAGCGCCGGAGAGCTCATCGGCTAGAAGCGGATCGCTCCGTCGGGGATCTCGACGTGCGGGAAGACCCGCACGCCACGGGTGAGGATGTTGTCGGCGCCGACCGTGACGCCCTCGCCGAGGACGGCGCCGCCGGTCACCTGGGTGCGCGCGCCGATCTTCACGCCGGCGGCGACCACGCAGTCGCGCAGCACGCAGCTCTCGCCGATCTCGGCGCCCTGCATGACGACCGAGCGCTCGATGCGCGCGTCCGCCCCGATCGAGACCCCGTCGCCGAGGACGACCAGCGAGCCGACCTGCGCTCCGGCGGCCACCGAGCACCCGCGCTCGACGACCGCGGGCGGCACGACGCGGCCCTCGGGCGTCACGCCGTCGGCGATCGCCACGTAGTCGCTGCCCAGTCGTTCGGTCACCTCGGTCTTCACGGCGCCCTCGATGATGTCGAACGTGCCCTGCAGATACCGCTCCGGAGTGCCGATATCGAGCCAGTACGCGCCAGGATGCGCAAATCCGTACAGACCGCCCCCCACGAGCTGGGGCCAGATCTCCCGTTCGATCGAGACGTTCTGGTCCGGCGCGATCAGGTCGACGACCCCGCGCTCGAGGATGTAGGCCCCGGCGCTGATGAGGTTCGTGTCGATCTGGTCCGACGACGGCTTCTCGACGAACTCGCGCACGGCGTTGTCGTCCTCGAGGCGCACCAGGCCGTACTGCGACGGGTCGTCGACCGGGACGAGGGCGAGCGTCCCGCGCGCGCCGGTCGCCTCGTGCTGGGCGAGCTGGGCCGTCAGGTCCATGTCGGTGAGGACGTCGCCGTTGAGCATGAAGAAGCGCTCGTCGAGCAGCGACTCCGCGAACTTCAGGGCGCCGGCGGTGCCGCGCGGCTCGGGCTCCTCGACGTAGCGCAGGCGCAGCCCGTAGGCCTCGCCGTCGCCGAGGACGTTGCGCACGGCGGTCGAGAGGTAGCCCATCGAGAACACGACGTCCTCGACGCCGTGGCCGCGCAGCCACTCGAGCATGTACGCCATGAACGGCCGGTCGACCAGCGGCATGACCGGCTTCGGGACGGTCGAGGTCAGCGGCCGCAGACGCGTCCCCTCGCCGCCCACGAGGATCACGGCCTGCATCAGTGGCCCGTCCGGTGGGTCATCGGCCGTCTGGACGGGACGATCGTCGCGCTCTGGCGAGGACGCAGGGAAGGAGATGTGCCCCTGGCACATGACTGACCGAGGACACAGCCAGACGCGGCGAGCGCCCGTCCAGGCGGTCGAGGATCCGCCGGGCGGGCCACTATCAGCCTGGCCCTGAGCCGAGCGAGGCGGGCTGCGCGTCGGCGCCGGCCACGACGGCCGGATCGGCGGGGTCGCCTTCGCGGCCGCGCCCCACCCCCTCGTAGCGCAGGCCCGCGGAGCGGACGGCGTCGGGGTCGAGCGCGTTGCGCCCGTCGACGACGACCTCGCCGCGCATCGCGCCGGCGATCTCGTTCCAGTCCAGCTTGCCGAACTGCTCCCACTCGGTGACGAGCACGACGGCGTCGGCGTCGCGCACGGCGGAGAGCTCGTCGTCGGCGAAGTCGACCCCGTGCGGCATGAGGTGCTTGGCCTCCTCCATCGCGATCGGGTCGAACGCGACGACCTCGGCGCCCTCGCCCTGCAGCCGGCCCGCGAGCACGAGCGAGGAGGCCTCGCGCATGTCGTCGGTGTTCGGCTTGAACGCCAGGCCGAGCAGGGCGATCCGCTTGCCCACGAGCGACCCGAGCGACCGCTTGAGCTTGCCGATGACCTTGCGCTTCTGCAGCTCGTTGACCTCGATGACCGCCGAGAGCAGCTGGAAGTGGTAGCCCGAGTTGCCCGCGAGCTGCTTGAGCGCGCTGACGTCCTTCGGGAAGCACGAGCCGCCGAAGCCGATGCCGGGCTGCAGGAACTTCGGCCCGATGCGGTCGTCGAGGCCCATCCCGCGGGCGACCTCGGACACGTCGGCGCCGGTCTCCTCCGAGACGTTCGCGATCTCGTTGATGAACGAGATCTTCGTCGCGAGGAACGCGTTGGACGCGAGCTTGACCATCTCGGCCGAGGCGATGTCCATCCGCAGGATCGGCGCGTTCAGCGGCGCGTAGAGCTCCTGCACGGCGTCGCCGGCCCAGTCGCCGTCGTCGCCGATGACGACGCGGTCGGGGTTGAGGAAGTCCTTGACGGCCGAGCCCTCCTTGAGGAACTCGGGACACGAGACGTAGCGGAAGTTCGAGCGCCCGGTCTCCTCGAAGCGGCGCTTGATCGCGCGGCCGGTGCCGACCGGGACGGTCGACTTCATGATGAGCGCGTGCTCGCCCTCGGGCGGCATCGAGCCGACGACCGAGAAGACCGCGGTCAGGTCCGCGTCGCCCGAGTACGACGGCGGCGTGCCGACGGCGACGAACAGCAGCCGCGCGTGCTCGAGCGCGTCGTTGATGTCCGTCGAGAAGTGCAGGCGGCCGCGGTGCTTGGCCACGAGCTCCTCGAGGCCCGGCTCGTAGATCGGGATCTCGCCACGCTCGAGGCCCGCGATCTTGGCCTCGTCGATGTCGATGCAGTAGACGTCGTTACCGAGCTCGGCGAAGCCGGCCGCGGTGACGAGCCCGACATAGCCGGTGCCGATGACGCCGATGGGTTCACGGTTGCTCATACGCGGCGTCGGAGACTATCCACCGCGGCCGACACGGGTCAGCGAACGGGCGATCCCGATCATCTGACGGTTGGTGAGCGACCGCAGCAGCGTGTTGGAGACCCAATACACCGCGTTGTCGGTCTTCCAGGCCACGAGCCGCAGGCGCGACCCGTCCTTGAACAGCAGCAGCTTGCGGTTGCCCGCCTTCATCGTCGACGACGGCTTGGCGATGATCGGCGCCTCGGTCCAGTCGGTGCCCTGCACGCCGTAGTACTCGCCGATGCCGGGCGCCTCGATGACCATCCGGTACGCGCGGTGCTTGCGTCCCTCGAGGTCGAACAAGTCGTAGGTCCGCGGGTTGTCCGACGAGAAGCCGTCCCAGAAGCGCCCGCCGCGGATGATGTCCTTCGGGTAGTAGACGGGGAACGGGAGCTTCGCGCCCGCGATGATCGCCTTGTCCTCGGCCTGCTTGCGGTCGGCGACGACGAGCCCGGGCGCGCGGCTGCTCGAGCGCCGGCCCTTGCGGCGCTTCGTCGCGCGCGCCTTCGTCGGGCCCTTCGCGCCGGTCGAGGCCTGCGCGTTGAGGAACTCGTCGCGCACGCGGCGGAGGTTCTCGTCGGTGATCGTCACGAACTCCGTCCCGAGCTCGGCGCGGAACTTCACCCGCCGCAGCGGGTCGCGCGAGGCCTCGTACGTGAGCTTGAGCAGCCGCAGGATCGCGGCGTTCGAGCGGATGTCGGTGTCCGTGTAGCGCCCGAACAGCTTCAGCAGCTGCTTGCGGTCACCGAAGAGCTTGTCGATGCCGACCTGGTCCTTGGCCTGCGAGAGGTAGTGCTGCTGGCGCGCGCCGCGGACGATGTCGGTGTCGAGGTGGCGGAACCGGACGAAGTCGAGCGAGTCCTGGCCGCAGAGCTTCTGGTAGCCGGGCTTGAGGTCGATCGTCGCGTAGTTCGTCGGGCTCTTCACCGGCGGCTGGTTGTCGTTGTAGTAGCGCCGGTCGACGTCGACGTAGAAGCAGCCGAGCGCCTTGACGGCCCGGGTGAACGCGCCGAAGTTGATGTTCACGACGTGGTTGATGGCGAAGGGCTCGCCGTCGACCGACTGCATGAGCTCCTTGACCTTGCGCACGGTCGCCCGCGGGCCGCCGATCGAGTACGCGGCGTTGATCTTGTCGCTGTAGAGCCCCTGCGGCCCCTGGTACTCGACCTTGAGGTCGCGCGGGATCGAGAGGATCGCGGTCGCGCCCTTCGACGGGTCGAGGCGGACGAGGATGATCGTGTCCGAGCGCGGCGCGATCTTCGCCTTGCGGTCGGCGAAGCGCCGGTCCGAGCCGAGCACGAGGATCGTCTGCGGGTCGCCGGCGTCGACGTCGTCGAGCACCTCCTCGACGCCTGTGATCGCCTGGTTGTCGTCGAGGAACGCGTTCAGCGTGTCGTCGACCTCGAGCAGCACCGCGGTCGCCGACCCCGCCGCCGTGAGGAAGACGATCGTGACCATGGCCGCGAGGAAGCGCTTCCACATCCCCCACGCGAGGCGGGGCGGATCTTCGGGATAGACGCTCATCGGGAGGTCAGCGACGCCGCGATCGCGAGCATCTCGTCGTTGTCGAGCTTGAGGTTCAACGTGTTGCTGATCCAGTAGGCGGCCGTGTCGGTCCGCCATGCCACGAAGCGCAGTCGACGGCCCGACCTGAACAGCTCGAGCCGGCGCCCGTCCACCTGCCGCACCTCGCTGGGCTGCGCCAGCAGCGGCGGGTTGCGCCACGTCGTTCCCTGGACACCATAGAACTGGCCGTCCTGCGGGTTCTCGGAGATGACGATGCGGTACGCACGATGGAGCGTCCCGCCGCGGTCACGGATGCCGTAGGTCCGGGCGGCGTCGTCGCCCTCGCGGTAGCGCCCCTGCTGGGTCAGGTACCGCGGGAACCGGACCTGGAAGCGCGCCTTGTCGCGGATCTCCGCCACCGCCTCGCGGCCGCGACCACGCGCGTCGGTGAGCTTCGCGGCGGCGGCGATGGCCTTGCCCTTGCGCTTGGACTTCGCGACGGGCTTGGTCTTGTCGCGCCCGCCGTGCAGGAAGAGGTCGACGGTCTCGGCGATCTCGTCCTGCGACGCCGTGACGTAGTCGACCTCGGTCTTCTCGTCGCGCATCTCCTTCACGAACGTCGCCGGGAACGGGACCTGGCGGATCGGCAGGTCGCTCGCCCGCAGCGACACCTTGGCCAGGCGCAGGAAGCCCGATGTCGAGCGCAGGCCCTGGTCGGTCTCCGCTGCGTCGAAGAAGGCCCTGGCCAGCTTCCCGATGTCGTCGACGAGCGCGCTCGTCGAGACCTGGTCCTTGGCGAACCGCAGGAAGTCCTGCTGGCGCGCGGCGCGCGTGATGTCGCTGTCGCCGTAGCGGTAGCGCGCGTAGTCGAGCGCCTTCTGTCCGCACAGCGGTTGGTAGCCCGGGTCGATGTCGATCGCGTCGTAGCGCTGCCCGATCGGGACGCCCTTGTTCGAGTGGAAGTAGTCGCGGTCGACGTCGACGTAGAAGCAGTCGAAGAGGTTGACGACCTTCCGGAACCCCTTGAAGTTGACGTTGACCGTGTGGTTGATCTCGAGGCCGGTGAGCGCGGTGACGGTGTCGACGGCGAGCTTCACACCGCCGAGGGCGTAGGCGTCGTTGATCTTCGACATGCCCTCGCCCGGGATCTCGACGCGGAGGTCGCGCGGGATCGACAGCACCGTCGTCGCGTCCTGCTTCGGGTCGATCCGGACGAGCATGAGCGTGTCGGACCGCGGAGGGTCGTCCTTCGTGTCCTTGAACCGGCGATCCGAGCCCATCAGGAGGATCGTCTGCGGCTTGCCCGGCTCCGCTGGCGGGAGCTTCGGCGGCGCGGGTCCCGGACCCGGTTTCGGCGGCTCGATGATCCTGTCGAGCTCGAGCAACGCGGCGGTCGATGTCGCACCGGCCGTGAGGACGACGATGAGCAGCGCCGCAGCGAACGACCGCAGCAGCACCCGCTTCTCGCGCTCGGGGCCAGGCGTCACGCGAGGCCACCGTCGACGGCGCGCAGACCGCCGTCGGGGGCGGCGAGGCGCTCGGGCAGGCTCAGGATGAAGTGGCCCATCGCCTGGCGGTAGCGGCTCAGCGAGGCGACCGACACCCACTCGTCCGGCCCGTGGTGCCCGCCGCCGATCGGCCCGAACTCGACGGCGGGGATGCCCGCGCCGAGGAAGGTGATCGCGTCGGAGGCGCCGTCGCGGCCGACGCTCATCGCCTCGCCCTCCGTCAGCCCGCCGATCGCCTCGCGAAGCGCGACCACGTACGGGTTGGCCCGGTCGACGACCGCCGGCGGCCACGTCGAGCAGCGGATGATCTCGGTGTCGGGCAGCGCGCGGATCTGCGCGAGGATCGCGCCGGGGTCCTGCCCGGGGAGGTACCGGATGTCGACGTCCATCTCGCAGCGATCGGGGACCTTGTTGAACGCGTCTCCGCCGTTGATGCGCGCGAGGTTGATGCTGGGACGGTCGAACAGGTCGGACGACTCGCGGCTGAACGGCATGGTCTCGATTCGCCGGAAGACGTCGTGGGCCTTCAGGATCGCGTTGTCGCCGAGCCACGGGGTCGAGCCGTGCGCTGCGGTCCCGCCGATCTGGACCCTGACCGCGAGGACGCCCTTGGCCTGGACGCCGATGTGCAGATCGGTCGGCTCACCGGTGATCGCGAAGTCGGCCTTGACCGGCTTCTCGCGCACGATCCAGTCGATCGAGTGGTTCTCGACGTCCTCGGACTCCTCGTCGGGCACGCAGATGAACTCGACGCGGACGCGGTCCTGGTCGGCGGCGTCGCGCAGCGCGCACATGAGGCACGCGAGCGCGCCCTTCATGTCGTAGGCGCCGCGGCCGATCAGGCGGTCGCCCTCGATGCGCGGCTCGAACTGCTGCGGGTGCGCGGGAACCACGTCGAGATGCCCGTGCAGCACGACCGTCGGCGCCTGTCCCGCGGGCGGCCCGACGGCGGCCATGAGGATCGGCAGGCCCTCGTAGTGCTCCTCGACGACCTCGATGTCGCGGGCCTCGAGCCATCCCTTGACGAAGCCGGCAGCGCTCCGCAGCCCGTCGAGCGTGGAGGTGTCTGCGGCGATGAGCCGTTCGGCGAGGACCCGTTCGTCCATCGCTACGAGTCTAGGGAGGGCTCCAGAGGGGTAGTTCGCGGGTGTGGGGAAGCAAGGAAGCCGGCCGGGGGGCATCGGGCCAGCGCTGCTGGCTGTCGCCGTGCTCGTCGCAGCCGCAGTCGCGCTGGTCGTGATGGCGGAGACGTCCGAGGCGCCGCTCGTCTCCGAGGCGGAGAAGGCCCTGTGGTGGCTGGGCGCCGCGCTGCTCGGCGGGGTGATCGCGCTCGCCGCCTGGTGGCTCGAGCGCAAGCGCCAGGGGCCGCTGCGCGCCGAGCTCGCCGCCGCCAAGGCCCGCGCCGCGCGCTGGCACCGCTCCGACGACCGTGAGCGCAACGCCAACCGCGAGCTTCGCAACAAGGTCGCCGAGCTCCAGAAGCAGCAGGGCACCTTCGGCGACTGGGGCGACATCAAGCAGCTCGTCCTGCACATGTCGATGACGCTGACCGACGCTCGCCGCGGCCTCCTGCTCCTGCGCGCCGACGACGACGGCGACGGCATCACCGACCGCCTCGTGCCGTCGGCCAACGAGGGCTTCGACGAGAACGACCCGGTCGCCAAGCGCTTCGCCGAGGAGGTCATCGAGCGCGACACGGTCGTGCGCGAGAACCAGGTCATCGCGATCCCGGTCTACGTCGCCGACGAGTTCTCGGGCGTCGTCGTGTGCGCCGACCGCAAGGGCGGCTTCGACGACATCGAGGACGACGTGCTCGTCGCGCTCGGCGAGCACGCCGGCGCCGTGCTGCACAACGGGCGGCTGCACGACGAGCTGCGCCTGTCCTACGTGTCGACGGTCCGCATGCTCGCCGAGGCGATCCAGGCGAAGGACCCGTTCCTGCGCGGGCACTCCGAGGAGGTCCACGACTACGTCGCAGCCGTGGCCGAGCGCCTCGGCCTCGACGCGGCGCTGCGCGAGCAGCTCGCGGTCGGCTCGCTCCTGCACGACGTCGGCAAGATCGGCATCAGCGAGCGGATCCTCCACAAGCCGGACAAGCTCACGCAGGAGGAGTTCGCGATCATCCAGCTGCACCCGCGGATCGGCTACCGGCTGATCGAGCAGGTGCCCGCGCTGCGGCACATCGCGCCCGCCGTCCTGCACCACCACGAGCGCTACGACGGCGACGGCTACCCCAGCGGCCTCGTCGGCGAGCAGATCCCGCTCGAGGCGCGGATCGTCTGCGTCGCCGACGCGTTCAGCGCCATGACCGCCGACCGGCCCTACCGGTCGCGGATGCCGCTCGAGGCCGCCTGCGAGGAGCTCGAGCGCCACGCCGGGACCCAGTTCGACCCGCAGATCGTCAGCGCGTTCGTCGACGAGGTGCGCAAGAGGCCGCCGGAGACCGACGACTCGCTCGCCGACGCGCTGAACGACGCCGAGCTGCAGATCCACCGCGAGGCGGGCGAACCCGTGCTCGGCGCCGGCGCCGTCGCCCTCTCGTGCCCGGTCACGCTGCTGTACTCGCACCGCTACCTGCACGAGGCCGCGGCGGCCGAGGCCGAGCGCTCCCGCCTGCAGGAGCGGCCGTTCACGATCGTGCTCGCGCACATGGACGAGGTCGAGCACGTCAACGGCGTCGACGGCTACGCCGCGGGCGACGCCCACCTGCGCAGCTGCGCGCGCTCGCTGACGAAGCTCGGCGTGCGCCTCGGCGCGACCGCGTGCCGCGAGGGCGGGCTGACGCTCGCGCTGCTCATCCCGGGCTCGCGTGAGGTGCAGCCCGACGTCCTCGCCTCCGAGACGCAGGAGGCGCTGCGCGCGTGCGGCTCGGCCCGCTTCGCGATCGAGCAATGGCGCCCCGGTGACAGCGGCGACGCGGTCATCGCCCGCGCACGAGCCTCCCTCGCGGGCTCGGGCGCGGCATCCTTCACCGGGTGACTCCGACCATCATCGTCCACGGCGGCGCCGGCGCCTGGCGCCGCGACAACGACGCCGAGGTCCGCGCGGCGCTGCGCGAGGCGCTGCTCGCCGGCGGCGCCGTGCTCGAGCGGCGCGGCCGTGCGCTCGACGCCGTCCAGGCGGCGGTCGAGGTCCTCGAGGACTCTCCGTACTTCAACTCCGGCCGCGGGGCGGTCGACACCGCCGACGGGACCGTCGAGCTCGACGCCGCGATCATGGACGGCACAGGCCGCCGGGCGGGAGCCTGCGCCGCGGTGACCGGGATCCGCCACCCGGTCGCGCTGGCGCGGACGATCCTCGACGGCACGCCGCACGTGTTGATGGTGGGCCGGGGTGCCGAGCGCGTCGCCGACGAGGCCGGGCTCGAGCGCGTCGCCCCGGAGTGGTTCGAGCGCGCGCAGGGGATGAGCGGTCCCGAGCCGATCCCGGTCGGCCAGGGCGCCGCCGCGCGCGCCGCCGACCTCGCGGCGCAGACGCCGGGCAACCACGCGCCGCACGAGGAGATCCCCTTCGACGAGGCCGAGACCGTCGGCGCGGTCGCGGTCGACGCGGCCCGCCACCTCGCCGCGGCAACGTCGACCGGCGGCATGCGCGGCCAGCTGCCCGGCCGCGTCGGCGACGCGCCGCTGCCCGGCGCCGGGACGTACTCCGAGGACGGCGTGTGCGCGGTCAGCGGGACCGGCGACGGCGAGGCGTTCATCACCGCGTTCGCCGCCCACGAGGTCGCGACGATGATGCGCCATGCGCGGCTGCCGCTGGAGGAGTGCTGCCGGCTCGTGCTGCGCGGTCGCGTCGGCGGCACCGGCGGGCTGATCGGCGTCACGCCCGAGGGCGACGTCGCGCTCCCGTTCACGACGCCCGCGATGGCGCGGGGCATCCTGCGCGTCGGCGAGTCGCCGCGCGTCGGGATCGGGCCCGAAGAGCTGGAGTGAGCTCCGGCGACGTGGCGCCGGAGCCGGCGGAGCGCGAGCCGCTGCGGCGCGCGTCAGCCCTGCGGCTGGCGATCGTCGTGACGGTGGGCGTCGCTGCGTTCCTGACGTTCTGGGTCTTCGACGTCGTCGACGAGGACGACGTGCGGTCGATCATCGACCCGTTCGGCCCGCTGGCCCCGCTCGCGTACGTGGTCATCGGCGCGCTGCTCGGGCTCGCGCTCGTGCCGGGGCCGCTGCTGGCCGGGACGAGCGGCCTGCTGTTCGGAGCCGGCGTCGGGTTCGTCGTGACGATGGGGTCGGCGATCCTCAGCGCGGTGCTGGCGCTGCTCATCGGGCGCCGCGCGATCGGCGCGCCGCCGGCGCGCTTCGACCGGCTCGCGGCGATCGCGCAGCGCCGCGGGTTCCTCGCCGTCGTGTTCCAGCGGCTCATCCCCGGCGTCCCGGACCCGCCGGCGAACTACGCGTTCGGCTCGCTCGGCGTCAGCATCCGGCAGATCGCGCTGGGGACGCTCGTGGGCTCGGCGCCGCGCGCGTTCTCCTACACGAGCATCGGCGCGTCGCTCGACGATCCGAGCTCGCCGCTCGCCGTCGTCGCCGTCGTCGTGCTGGTCATCACCGTCGTGGCGGGCGCCGAGGTCACGCGGCGCGTCGTGAAGCGGCGGTGATTCGGCAACGCCTCACAGGTCCGGGCGCGCCACGATGCCTTGCCGCACCGGATGCCGGGTAGACGAAGAGACATGGCCTCACCGACACCGACCCGCCGCACCGTGCGCGACGACGAGACCGATCGCGAGCTCGCGGTCACCCGCGACGCGGGTCCCTCCGACGAGGCCCTCGGCGAACCGACGCCCGTCCCCGCCGGCGGCTGGCGCGACCGAATGCGCTCGAACCCCGCGACGCGGCAGTTCTACCGCGCGGGCGTGTTCATCGTCGGGCTCCTCTTCGTCCTCCTCGGCATCGCGTTCGTCGCGCTACCGGGCCCGCTGACCATTCCGCCGATGCTTGTCGGCCTCTGGGTCTGGTCGACCGAGTTCGCCTGGGCCGAGCGCCTCTTCGACAGGATGCAGGCCAAGGGCCGCGAGGCCTGGGCGCACGCCAAGGCCCACCCGGTCTCCTCGGCCGCGATCACGATCGGCGGCCTCCTTGCCGCCGGCGCTGCCTTCTGGGCCGTCTCGCACTACGAGCTCATCGACAAGGTGAAGGACGCCGTCTAGGCCGTCGCCCGTCGTCGCGCGCACGGGCCGTGGAGCTCCGCGCGCTCATGGCGCCTAGGTCCGATCGCTGGACTCACAACTGCGTCAGTGAGGACAACGAGGTTCGCTTCGTGAGGCGCCCCTCGGGATCGAGCCGTCTCTCGTCAAGTTTGTAAGCACCCGCTTACATCTGGCGTAAGCAGGGGCTTACAATTCCGATTGACGACCTCTCGATCGGTTCCTCTAGGCGGCGCTAGCACCAGCGCTAGCCAGAGCTAGACGAGCAAACCCCGAGCACCTCGGCTCCGCGGCAGAGCAACACGCGTCGAGGGACCTGCTGTCGTGACCCGTGCTGTTGTTCGTCGAGCGAAGGCGAGCGCAAGCCACTCACGGCAGCCAGCCGAAGACGACCCCTACTTGTAGTCGCCCGCCGAGCCGCGGGCGTCGACCGCCTCACCGATCCGTCGCAGTGCGTGCGCGTACGCGGCGGTCCGCAGCGGGATGTCGTGCTCGTCGCGCAATGACCAGATCGCCTCGGTCGCCTCGACCATGTGCTCCTCGAGGCGTTCGCGCACCTCGTCGGCCGACCACGGCAGGCCGGCGCGGTTCTGGACCCACTCGAACCAGCTGACGGTGACGCCGCCGGCGTTGACGAGGATGTCGGGGACCACGATGACGTCGTTGCCGATCAGGACGTCGTCGGCCGCGGCGGTGACGGGGCCGTTGGCGACCTCCCATAACGTCCTCGCACGCACGTCGCCCGCGTTGTCCTCGTGGATCGCGTTCTCGAGCGCGGACGGGCACAGCAGGTCGACGTCGAGCGCGAGCAGCTCCTCGGCGTCGATCTCCTTCGCGCCGTCGGCCTCGAGCGCCCCGTCGGCCTTCGCCTGCCGGGCGGCGGGGACGTCGATGCCCTCCTCGTTGTAGAGCGCGGTCTTCGAGTCGGAGACCGCGACGACCTTGTGCCCGGCGTTGTGCAACTGCGTCGCGAGCGCCTGGCCCGCGTTGCCGAAGCCCTGGATGGCCGCCGTCCACGGCCCGTCGCCGTCGAGCAGCCGCGGCGCCAGCGTCCGGATGACGTGCCACGCGCCGTCGCCGGTCGCGGTGTCGCGCCCGAGCGAGCCGCCCATCGCGACCGGCTTGCCGGTGATCACGCCGGGCTCGATGCGCCGGGTGATCGTCGAGTACTGGTCCATCATCCAGCCCATCACGAGCTGGTTCGTCGCGACGTCCGGCGCCGGGATGTCGACGTTCGGCCCGATGAAGTCGGCGACCGCGTCGATGTAGCCGCGCGAAAGACGTTCCAGCTCGTGCGTCGAGAGCTCCTTCGGGTCGACCGCGACGCCGCCCTTCCCTCCTCCGAACGGCAGGTCGAGCGCCGCGCACTTGAACGTCATCCAGAACGCGAGCGACTGGACCTCGTCCGCGTTGACGTCGGGGTGGAAGCGGATGCCGCCCTTCGTGGGGCCGCGCGTGTCGTCGTACCGCACCCGATAGCCCGCGAAGACCTTCAGCGACCCGTCGTCCATCCGGACGGGGATCGAGACCTTCAGGACGGACTTCGGCAGACGGAGGCGCTCGAGGGTGTCCGCGGACACGTCGGCGTACTCGATCGCCGGCTCGAGCCGGCCCTTGGCGTCGGTGAAAGTTGAGCTCACGCCTTGCTGCGTACCAGGAAGCGGTACTTCTTAGCCGCCTCGAAGGTGGCTTCAGCGCCGATCCGCCCCACTTCGGTGCCGAGCGTCGGGTAGACGTGGATCATCGAGCCGACGTCGGCGAGCTTGATGCCCTGGTCGATCGCCAGCGCGAGCTCGCCGATGAGCTCGCCCGCGCGCTCGCACAAGAGGTGCGCGCCGACGACCTTGCCCTTGTGGGTGACGACGATCATGAGCCCGTCGTCGGCGCCGTCGGCGCGGGCCCGGTCGGAGTGCGCGAGCGCGTGGCGGTGCACCTCGACCTTGCGATCGCCGAAGCGCTCGCGCGCATCCGAGACGGTGAGGCCCGCGTTCGCCAGCTCGGGGTCGGTGAACGTGCACCACGGCACCGCGTAGTCGCCCGACGACGAGCCCGGGAAGAACATGTTGCGCACCGCGCGCACGCCCTCGTAGCCCGCCGCATGCGTGAACAGCCAGCGGCCCGCGACGTCGCCCGCCGCGTAGACGCCGTCGAGCGAGGTCGCCATCGCGTCGTCGACGACGATGCCGCGCCGGTTCGTCTCGACGCCCGCCTCCTCGAGCCCAAGGCCCTCGACGTTGGGACGCCGGCCGACGGCGACGACGATCTCCTCGGCGGCGAAGCGCTCGCCCCCGGCGTGCACGACCTTGCGGCCGTCCTCGACCGTCACCCGGTCGGCCTCGAGCCCGAGGCGCAGGTCGACGCCTTCGGCGCGCAGGCGTTCGATCAGGCGCTCGCAGAGCTCGGGCTCGTCGCGGGGCAGGATCCCGTCCTCGCGCTCGAGCAGCGTCACCCGGACGCCTAGGCGCTGGAAGCCCTGCGCCATCTCCAGCGCGATCGGCCCGGCGCCGAGGATGACCATCGAGCGCGGCGGGCGCTCGACGTCCCAGATCGACTCCGAGGTGAGGAAGCCGGCCTCGGCGAGGCCGGGGATCGGCGGCTCCGCCGGCCGCGAGCCTGTGCACAGCAGGATGAAGCGGGCCTCGATCCGCTCGCCGTCGACCTCGAGTGCGCCGCTCGAGACGAGCCGCGCGGTGCCGTCGATGAGCTCGATGCCGAGGTCGTCGGCGAAGCGCGCGGGCGAGTCGTCGGTCGAGGCGATCTTCGCCTGCACGCCGCGGATGCGCTCGAACACCTTCGCGAGGTCGATCTCCGGCTCGACGGGCTCGATGCCGAACTCCGCCGCGGTGCGCATGTGGTGCGCCACCTTCGCCGAGGCGAGCAGCGCCTTCGACGGCACGCAGCCCGTCCACAGGCAGTCCCCGCCGAGCCTCCCCCGCTCCACGGCGGCGACCTTGACGCCGAGCGTGCTCGCGAACTCGGCCGCGACCATCCCGGCCGAGCCCATCCCCACGATGACGAGGTCGAACCTGCGGATCACGCGAGCCTATACGGGCGCCGCGCGATGCCGGACGCCTGCCGCTAGCCGGCGGCGGCGCCGGTCGGCGTCGCGGCCGCGTGCGCGCGGGTGAACGCCGCGCGAAGGTCGTCGACGAGGTCCTCGGCCGCCTCGACGCCACAGGAGAGGCGGACGAGGTCGGCCGGGACCGCCGCGGCGGAGCCCTCGACCGACTGGTGCGTCATCGCCTGCGGGACCTCGATGAGCGACTCGACGCCGCCGAGCGACTCGGCCAGCGTGAAGAGGTGCGTCTCCGACGCGATCCGCACCGCGTCGGGGTGGCGGAAGGAGACCATGCCGCCGAAGCCCGGCCAGCGGACGTCCTCGACGCCCTCGCCGCGCAGGAAGTCGACGACCGCCGCGGCGTTCTCGGTGTGCGCGCGGACGCGCAGGTGCAGCGTGCGCAGACCGCGGTGGACGAGGAAGCAGTCGAACGGGCCGGGCACCGCGCCGACGCTGTTCTGCACGAAGCGGACCTGCTCGTGCAGCTCGGGGTCGCGGACGATGACCGCGCCGCCGACGACGTCGGAGTGGCCGCCGAGGTACTTCGTGGTCGAGTGCACGACGGCGTCGGCGCCGAGCTCGAGCGGGCGCTGCACGGCCGGCGTCGGACTGGTCGACGAGGGCGTAGGTCAGGCCGAAGCGGCTGAGGACCTTGTCGACGAGCCGGTAGGTCCCGCCGTACA